>NZ_JBFAHP010000008.1:0-226268 GCF_040654255.1 Streptomyces sp. NPDC050732 | reverse complement strand
ACCCAGGCCGGGTTGGCGTTGATCGCCGCCTCCGGGGCGGTCTCGGCGACCGTGCGCAGCCGCACGCTCGCACCGGCCTTCTCCGCGCCCTCGGCGATGGCCTGGGCCAGGGCGTGCACGGTGCCGGTGGCGCTGTAGTAGATGACGGCGACGTTCACAGGTTCCACGGCGGTTTCCTTCGGTTGGGGCGTGTTCACGTGCGCGTTGCTGTGCGGGTTCACATGCGCGGGTGCGCGGGTGCGGGGGGTGCGGGCTAGCGGGCGATGACCAAGGTGGCGGGCGGTGCGGCGTGGAAGGAGACGTCGCTGAAGCCGGCCTTGGTGAGCCAGGCGTGGTAGTCGGCGCGCCGCCAGGTGCCGCCCTGCTTGGACTTCAGGAGCATTTCGGAGGCGAACAGCAGCGGGAAGGCCGGGCCTGCCCGGTCGTCGTCGACGACGTAGTCGACCACCAGCAGGGCGCCGCCGGGCTTGAGGGCGTCCTTGAGGCGGGTGAACACGGCGATGTTGTCCTCGGGGCCCTCTTGGTGGGCGATGTGCGAGTAGAGCGCGATGTCGTAGGTGCCGGTGCCGAAGTCGGTGGTGTGGAAGTCACCGTCGATGCAGGTGAACCGGTCGGCCAGGCCGCGTTCGGCCAGCAGTCGGCGGGCGATGGCGTTGATGGGTTCCCAGTCCAGCTGGGTGGCGCGGGCGGCGGGGTTGCGCTCCAGCCAGGTGGCGGAGTAGATGCCGGAGCCGCCGCCCACGTCCAGGATGGAGATCTCCCCGGCCCGCTCCAGCTGGAGCACGTCGGCGGCGACGGCGGCCGCGGGCACCGACTGGGCGGCGATGGCGGGCACCACCTGGCCCCAGTGCGGGTTGTCGGCCACCTCCACCGCGGCGTCGGTGACCGGGCCGCCGGCGCGCACCACCTCGGGCAGCGCGGTCAGGTTGCCCATGTGGGTCAGCTTGAGGCGGGCCAGCGCGCTCAGGTCGGCGGGCCGGCCCGCGACCAGGTACTGGGAGGCGGCGGCGGTGTTGCGGTAGCGGCCGCCGGCCAGGTCGATGAGGCCGACGCTGACCAGGCCGTCCAGCAGGGTCTGGGCGCCGCGTTCGCTGATCTGGGCGCGCCGGGCGAGCTGGGCGGCGCTGTCGGCGCCGGCCTCCAGGTGGGTGAACAGGTCGTGGGCGGCGGCGGCGCCCAGGATGCCGGTGGACCAGTAGCCGTTGATCAGCCGCAGGATGGTGTCCGGGCTGGGCTGGTTGTCGCTCATGCGGTTCCTCCCCGGCCCGCGGGGGCCGCGTGGGTTCGAAGTGCGCTGCGCAGGACGGTGACGACGTGCTCGACCTGGTCGGCGGTGAGCTCGGCGTGCATGGGGATGGCCAGATGGCGGGCGAACAGGTCGGCCGAGACGGGGCAGGTCTGCTTGGTGGCGAAGACCGGCTGCAGGTGGCTGGCCCAGGTGCCGTGGCCGCAGCCGATGCCCTGGCCGCGCAGGTCGGCCGCGAGCGCGGCCCGGTCCACCCGCGCATCCAGGGCCACCAGGTAGGACTGCCAGGCGTGGGTGCGGTCGGCGGGCACCTGGGGCAGGCTCAGCAGCTCCTCGCCGGCCAGCAGTTCGCCGTACTGGGCGGCGACCTGGGTGCGCCGGGCCAGCAGTTCCTCGATCCGGCCGAGCTGCACCTGCAGGATCGCCGCGGCGATGTCGGAGAGTTTGAAGTTGTAGCCGACCTCGGTGAACTCCGGGATGGGCAGGCCCACGATCTTGGACTGGTCGAAGATGCTGCCGATGCCGAAGGAGGAACGCAGCCGGGCATCGGCGGTGATGGCCGCGTCGGCGGCCAGCAGGGCGCCGCCCTCGCCGCAGCTGGCGCCCTTGCGGCCGTGGAAGGACAGGCAGGAGACGGGGGCCAGCGCGCCGGCCGGGCGGCCCTGGTAGGTGGCGCCGACCGCGCAGGCGGCGTCCTCGATGAGGAACAGGCCGTGCCGCTGGGCCAGCGCGCCCAGTTCGCGGTAGTCGGCGGGCAGCCCCACGGTGTCCACCGCGATGATGCCGGCGGTGCGCGGGGTGATGAGGTCGGCGACCGCCTGCACGTCCACGGTGTGGGTGTCGGGGCGCACGTCGGCGAAGACGGGCACCGCGTCCAGGTAGCGCACCGCGTGGGCGGGGGCGGGGAAGGTGTAGTCGGCGACGATGACCTCGTCGCCGCTTTGCACGCCCAGCGCCATCAGCGCCAGGTGCAGGGCGGCCCCGCAGTTGCTGACGGCGACCGCGTCCATGGCGTAGCGCTCGGCGAGCTGGGCCTCCAGGGCCTTGCCCCGGGGCCCTTGGCCGGCCGGCCAGCCCGAGGCGAACACCTCGGCGACGGCGGCCAGTTCCTGTTCACCCAGGCTGGCATGGACCAGGGGGACGGCTGTGTTCACGGCGCTCACTTCTCACTCTCCCCACCAGCAGCAGCGGCGGCGGTGGTGCCGGCGGCAGCGGCGGGGGCGGTGGTGGCAGGGGCGGGGCCGGTGCCGGCGGGGGGCTGGTAGCGCAAGGGGGTGAGTTCCTCGACGTCGTAGCGTTTGCGCATCTCCTCCACCGCGGCGGGATCCACCGTGGTGCCGCGCGCCCAGATCTCGGCGATCTCCTCGAAGTAGTGCTCGTGATCGGGCGAGGGATAGCTCTGGAAGAGCATCTTGACCGGTTTGTCGGTGGCGTTGCGAAACGCGTGCGGGGTGCCGGGCGGCACGAACATGCAGCCGCCCTCGGCGGCCCGGATGACCCGCTCACCGCTGGCGGAGCGCCAGTGGTGCCAGGTGTCCCGGGTCCGCTCGGTCGGCTCGAAACACATCAGGTCCAGCTCGCCCTCCAGGACGTAGAAGAACTCCTGGGACTCGTGGTGGACATGCGCGCCGACATCGAAGCCGGGCGGCACGACCACCTCGAAGACGGAGATGGACGAGCCCTGCGCCTGGGTGGCCTTGAAGGTCACTTCCTGCGCCGGAGTGATCAGCTTGCGCCCCTGGCCGGGCGGAACGATCAGGCCAGTCATATGGTGGGTTTCCTTCTTCTCGTACTTCTCGTACGGACCTCTCACCTGCCGCCACGCGACCGCCACCGCCCCGCCCCGACACGACGCGGGCGTGCGGGCACGCCGGTACGCGGCCGGACACCGCACCGCCGGAACGACAGGCGGGCGGGCCCGGCTGCCTGCAGGCGGAACCAGGGCACCGCGCCGCGGATACGGCGTGCGGGTGCACCGGCCGGTGGGCGGGCGGACACCGCGGATGCGGCGGGCGGGCCTGCCGGCGGGCACCGCAGCGGGCGGGTACCACTCCGCCGGAACGGCGGACGGGCGGGCGCCGCGGGTGCGGCGGGCGGGCGGGTGTCAGCCGGCGGCGGGCGGGGTGTCGCTGCTCCAGCGGCCCAGCGCCATCTCGGCGGTGATGCCCGGCCCGAAACCGGCGATCAGTCCGGTGGCGTCGGGCATCGGGGTGTCCTCTTCGAACAGGCGCAGCGCGGCGTCCAGGACGACGGCGCTGGCGATGTTGCCGTACTCGGTCAGCGTCGCCCAGCTGTGGCGGAACACCTTGCGGTCCACGTCCAGGAACTTGGCCAGGTCGTTGAGGATGCGCGGGCCGCCGGCGTGGACGATGTAGAAGTCGAGGTTGGAGGCGTCCCAGCGGTGCCCGGCGGCGAACTCCCGCAGCACCGGCGCCAGCGGCTCCATGGTGCCCGGCACCCGCCGGTCCAGCTGGAAGTGGAAGCCGGTGTCACGCACCGCGTAGGAGATCCAGTCCTCGGTGTGCGGGATGAGGTAGGAGGAGTTGGTCTCCAGCTCGATGCCGGTGCCGCCGGTGCCGCGCACCACCGCGGCCGCGACCGCGTCGCCGAACAGGCCGTCCGAGAGGAGCGAGCCGATGTCGTCCATGTCGGGCTGGTAGCACAGGGAGCACAGCTCGCAGGAGACGATCAGGACGTTGCTGCCGGGGTGGGCCAGGCAGAAGTCGTGGGCCCGGTTGATGGCGGCGCCGCCGGCCGCGCAGCCCAGCTGGGCGATGGGGATCTGGCGGGTGTCGGAGCGAAAGCCCAGCTGGTTGATGAGCCAGGCGGTCAGCGAGGGCATGAGGAACCCGGTGCACGACACGTAGATGATCGCGTCGATGTCCCGGGCCCGGACGCCGGCGTTGGCCAGCGCCTCCTCGACGACTTCGGGGGTGCGCTTTTTCGATTCGGCCTCGTAGATGCGGTTGCGTTCGGTCAGGCCCGGGTGTTTGAGGGTCTGCTCGATGGGCTGCACGATATGCCGCTTCTGCACCCCCGTGTTGCGGATCAGGCGCAGTGCCAGGGGAAGCTGCGGCTTTCCGGCATGGACCCGCTCGGCGAATTCCAGCGTCTCTTCCGCCGTGATGACGTATTCCGGCACACGCACTGACGGCTTGCATAGCCTCGGCATATCGGGAATCCACTTTCTCTAGAGTCTGCCTTCTGCACGTGAAGAAGCTTGGTGCGCGCTCCCGGTGCCGCCCGGTCGGGCGACGGCAAGGGCAGCT
Source organism: Streptomyces sp. NPDC050732 (assembly GCF_040654255.1). Classification (NCBI taxonomy): domain Bacteria; kingdom Bacillati; phylum Actinomycetota; class Actinomycetes; order Kitasatosporales; family Streptomycetaceae; genus Streptomyces; species Streptomyces sp. NPDC050732. The sequence goes on along the minus strand of NZ_JBFAHP010000008.1, from coordinate 221,753 downwards.
GTGACGGCCTGGACCGTGCCGCCTTCGCCGGCCCCGGACCCCGCCCTCCCCACCAGCCAGGAAGACCGCGCCCGGCCACCGGGGAAGGCGGCACGAGAGGAACAGCCAGGCCCCGACGGGGGCCCGCATACGACCGGCCCCCGGCCCCCGGCCCCCGGCCCCCGGGCTCCGGACCCCGGGCCCTGGGCCCTGGGCCCTGGGCCCTGGGCCCTGGGGGCCGGTTAACGGGCCGGGCCCGCGGGCCGGCATCCGGCTGGGCCCGCGGGGCCGAGTACGGCCGGGCCTGGGGGGGCCGGCATACCGCCCGGGGCCCGGTCCCGGCCTGGCCACCCCGGGGCGGCTGGAGGGGGCACGGCTCCCGGCCGCAGCGGCACGGGCTACGGCTGGACGGGGCATCGGGCCGGGTACGGATCGGCGGGGTATGGGGTCGGTATGGATCGGCGGGGTACGCGGTGACGAGGGGGCGGAGTACGGGGTACCGCTGGGCGCAGCATGGCTTACGGCCCGGCGGGCAGAGCTGCGGCCGCCGGGGGCGGCTTGACGGATTGCGGCCGGGGCCGGCCGCCGAGCGGTGGCCGCTTGCGGCGTGACCGCGTACGGCCGACGGCGGGACACCGGCACCAGGTGGCTGCCGCCCACGGTTTGCGGCGGGACCGCCTGCGACTGCCGCTGGCCACTGGCCGGTAGCCGCCCACGACCTGCGGCATGAGCGCTGATACTGGCCGCCGGGCGGCGGCCGCTCCCGGCCTGCAACGCGACCGCTTACGGCCAGGCGTTGGGCCGTGGCCGCTCCCGGCTTGCGGCGCGACCGCTTACGGCCCGGCGTTGGGCGGATTGCGCCAGGGGGCCTGAAGGGGACCGACGGCGTGCGGCGGGAGGCCGACGGGGTAGAGCGGGTGGCGCGCGACAGCCGGCGGGCGGGGACGTGCGACGCACGGCCCACCGCACTACCGGGACCGGCCGGACAACGGCCCGCCCACGCACGGAAGTCGGTCCGGTCCTGCCCCCAATGGGCTGCAGTGAACGGGGCGTTGCACGGCAGGGCGGACCAAAGACTGCAGGCTGCGCACAGCATGCTGCGGGCTTCGGCTCGACCTCGGGCCGTGCACGGCGCACCGCCAGCTGCGTACGGCGCGCTGCGGCTTCGGGCCGGAGGAGAACCCCTCCCCTCCCCCGCCGCCTTTCTCCACTGCCCGCGCCGGGGCCCCTGCCCGGACCGGCCGGGCCGGCCCGCCGACGGAAAGAGGGGGACGGCGGACAGCGCCGGGCGCACCGCCCCACCCCCGCCGCCCACCGACCCGCGGGGGGAGTGAACCCGTCAACGCCCTTGGAAATTGAGCCCGGTTACGCGCGTCCACTGCCGGGCCCCGCCGCCCCGCTCTCCCCGACGCATGGATTCCGTACCGGATTACCGCAAAAAAGAGGCAGGAATCCCCGGCGCGGACCCGCACGCCGGGGACGCCGGGCGTCACGGCATACGGGTAGCGAAATACGTGGGGGAAGAACGAGGCCACAAGGGGCATCAATCCGGCATGGCCCGCACAGGGGGCGGCGGATACGACACTCGACCCACCGCCTCAGAAACGGCTTTGGGCAGGGAAGTCGTGCGGAAATAGTGACACGGATGGTGTCCGCACACCAAGGGACTCCGAAAGTGACGTAGGTCACCACACGGGGGGTCGTGTGCGGCCCCCCGCGGGCCGCCGGCCGGCCGGCACCCGCGGAGCCTGCACCTCCGCATCTGCCGCCCCGCCCAGGCCAGTTGCCCACCGCAGAACGGGAGCCGGGGCAGGCCCCGGGACCGGGAAGGTCCCGGAGCGGCGGCTGGAGGGGGTGGCGGCCCGGGGGGGGCTGGGGGCCCCGGAGCCTGCGGGCCCGTCCGGAGCCCCCCCCCGGGGCTCAACGCCGCCCGCACGCCAGGGCATTGTGGCTGTCGCGGCCCACGGCGCCAGCCCCGAGGCTCGCCACCGCCACCGCCACCGCCCGGGCCCGGGGTGGGCACCCGCCGGGGGAAGGGTCCCCGGCCGGGCCGAGGGACGTGCAGGGCCGGCCCGGCCCGGCCCGGGGTTGCCTGCCCGGCTTGGCGCGGCGGGCCTTTACGGTTTGCGGGTGACCCAGAGCAGTTCCGCCGGCCAGCGGTGTGCCCACTCGGGCGGGTCGGTCTCGTTGTAGCCGTTGGGGGTTCCGGGCCCGGGCCGCGGCTCGATGAGGTCATCGATGATCAGACCCGCGCCGCGCAGGACCCTGACCCAGCCGCCGTAGGTGAGCTGATAGCTGGAGGCGCCGTCGCCTTCGGCGACGGTGTGCCGCCCGAAGTAGTCTTGCTGCAGCGTCGTGGACACGCGGCGGGCGGCTTCGTCGTAACACGCCTCGAACCACGGACTGGCCACGTTGAACACCAGGCGCCCGCCCGGCGCCAGGACGCGTGCCGCCTGCGGGACGGCCAGGCGCGCAGGCGCCCAGCTGAGCCCGCCGAAGTCGCAGAACACCAGGTCGAAACTGCCCGCGGCAAAGGGAAGTTGTTCAGCAGCGCCCTGCACCAGCGGGTAGCGGGCCGCCCCCATCGCGGCGGCGGCCGCGGCGAGCTGGGCTTCGGACACATCGAGCCCGACCACGCGGGCGCCCTCGGCGGCCAGCGCCCTGGACCACTGGCCGGCGCCGCAGCCCAGTTCCAGGACACGCCGGCCGCTGACCTCGCCCAGGGCGTGCAGGTGCGCGTCGGGAATGGAATACATGCCCCACAGCCGCGGCGCGGCCCCGATCCGCGGGCCGTGCGCCTGCTGGTAGGCGCCGCTGATCCGGTTCCACAGCCGCCGGTTGGCGGGAATGCTCTCCACCCGCCGACTCCAGCACCCCCCACCGGGAGCGGTCAACACAATTAGCACACCAGCCGGCCCCACCCCATCTACGCCCCCCGGCCCCCGGCCCCAGCCCCCAGCCCCCAGCCCCCAGCCCCCAGCCCCCAGCCCACGATCCGCCGGCCGGGCCCCGGGCCGGACCCCGGCCAGGCGGGCAGCGCACCTACCGGCCCGGGGCACCGCCTAAGACCTACAGACCTGCAAGCCCCCCCCGGGGGAGCCGCGCCGTCACCTGCCGCGGGCGGCGCGGCCCGGGCAGGGCAGCCGGGGCCGAACCCGAACCAAATCAGGGCCAGACGGGGCCCGGATGGAGCAGGACGGGACGGAGTCCGGGCGGAACAGGGCCAGGCAAGGCCCGGGCGAGGCAACGCCCGGACGGGCCAGGGCCAGGCGGGATGGGCGGAGCAGGACGGGGCAGGGCCCGGTGGGACCCCGGGGCGGGCGGAGCAGGACGGGCGGGGCCCGGTGGGGTGGAGCAGGGCCGGGCGGAGCCCCGGGGTGGGCCTAGCGGGACGGGGCGGGACCTGGGGAGGAGGGCGGTGCGGGGGTGGGTCACCGGGGCACGGGTGGCCGATTCGGCGTGGCGGCGGGCCAGTTGCAGGGCCTGCCGGCTGCCGCGGCCGAGTCCGGCACACGCCTGACGGCGGGCCCCGGCCAGCACCGTCCCGCCACCCAGCACCTGCTCGACCCTGTCCTCACGCACCGCCGTGCCGCGGACAGGCGAGGCGCCCGCCCGCCCGCAGACACGGCGCCCGGTGACCGGCCCCACACCCGCCCGCTGCGCGCGGGCACCGATACGAGCAGGCTCACCACGGCGCCACCCTCCCCTCCCCCTGCCCGAACACCTAGAACGGCCCGCCCACCACGCCGCACCCTCCCCCTTGCTCCCCCGCTCCCACGTCCGAGCAGGCTCCCGCACCTCCGCAGCCGGTGGCGGGGACGAGGGCGGCGCCGGCCGGGGCCGGGCCGCACGGACGGATTCATCCGGCACCGCCCGAAGCGACAGGCCCCCGCCGGGGGGCCTGGTCACAGGACGCGGATGGCCGACTCGGCGTGGCGGCGGGCCAGCTGCAGGGTCTGCCGGCTGTCACGGCCGAGCTCGGCACGCACCTGACGGCGGGCCTCGGCCAGCGTCGTCCCGGCACCCAAAACCTGCTCGACCCTGTCCTCCCGCAAGATCACATGATGCTGGGCGACCACCGTCACCCCCCTCTCATCGGGCAGGACCGACCACTCACCGCAGTGCGCGGCCAGCAACGGGCGCGGCACCGTGGCCTTGTGCACGATGCGCCCGGCATGCGGAAAACAGATACGGATACCCGCCACCGTCACCCCCACCCCAGCACCAGGACCACAACCCAGCCCGGCCGAGACAGGACCGTCGGGGGCAGGATCGTCGGGGGCAGGACCGGGGCCACCCAAACCCGTGCGAGGACTGTCGGGGGCGGTGTGAGGGCTGCCGGGGGCAGGACCGTCGGGGGCAGGACCAGGGCCACCAAAATCCGTGCGAGGGCCGTCGAGACCCGCGCGAGGACTGTCGAGCCTGGTGCGAGGGCTGTCGGGGGCGGTGTGAGGACTGCCGGGGGCGGTGAGGTCCAGGGCGACTTTCTGGATACCGGCCTGGGGCACCTCCACCACAGCCCGGCGCACATGCGGCAGCTGGCCCGGCCAGTCCGCCACGTCATAGAGGAAGTCATAGACCAGCTCGGGCGGCCCCTTGACCCGTACCGTCTCGGCGAAGGAAAGCGCCAGCTGCTCCAGCCGCGCCCACCGCTCGGCCACGAACTGCAGACTGCGCAGCGCCGAACGGCTGTTGTCCGCGGTCACCTCCCCCAGCCACACCGCATCCTGAGGCCGCTCACGCGCCGCGGTGAACTCATGCTCCAGCGTCAGCCGGCAACGCCCGCCCTCCAGCGCCCGCACACTCCACCGGCCCGTCATCGAGGTGGCCGGCGCCATCAACGGCCCCTGCCGAAAAGTGATACAGCGCCCCACAGCATCCTGCACCCGGTGAGAAATCCACGAAGCGACCTGCCCATCGGCCAGCGACCACACCCGCAGCCGCTCATTGACACCATCGAAGTCCAGACGCTGCGCATACACCGTGCGCGGCAGAAAAAGCGGCCACCGCTCAGGATCCGCGATCAACGCATAGACAACCGGCGCGGGCGCAGCCACCTCAGCAGTATGCGTCAACCGGTGAACACACTCGCCGGGCACCAAAACCCCCCTCTCCCACCACCACTACACCCACATCCTGACCCGCCACTCCCCCACCCCACCCCACAGCGAAGACCGGACGAGCGGACGGGCCGGAGCACGCTGCCCCCGGCCGTCACAGCACCGCACCCCGCCACATCCCGCCACTCCCGCCATACAAGCAGCGCCCCGCCAAACGTGCGGTCCCCGGCCGTACCTGCCCTGCGTGCGGTGCCCCACCGCATCCCGCCGCACATGCGATGTCCTGCCGTCCGTGCGGTGCCCCGCCGCGTCCTGCCCTGCGTGCGGTGCCCCGCCGCGTCCTGCCCTGCATGCGATGTCCCGCCGCGCCAGCCCTACATGCCATGTCCCGCCGTCCGTGCGGTGCCCGGCCGCTCCTGCCCTGCGTGCGGTGTCCCGCCGCATCCCAACATGGGCGCGGTGCCGGCACCGGCCGGACGGAAAGCAGCCGCACACAGCCCAGCCGGACACGAATACGAACACGTGCGCGCATGACGTGCCAGGCAGCCAACGGCACAGACCGGCACACAGAACAAGAACCGGCCAACGAAACACCGGCCCCCTCCACCCCGCCCCGGGACGGGCACCCCGAAAGACCGCACCCTTAGCCCCGCCCAGGAAAGAGACCCGCTGCACCCAGGGTGACCCCACCCGCTCGACACAAGCCCGCGCACGACTCGAGCCCACCCACCCCCAGCACACAAACCCCCGCACACTCAAAACCCCAGCACCACAAGACACACCACACCACCAGCCCCCGCACACCACCAGGCCCACCGCACTGCCAGGCCCACCGCACCGCGGGGCGGCACCGCGGTACGGGGCGCACCATGAGCGCACCGCACCGCCGGGTGCACCGCACCGCCGGGTGCACCGCGGTACGGGGTACACCCGGCGGTGCCGGTGGCACTGCGAGGCGCACCCACTCCGGAGTCCACCGCTCCGCGAGGCCCACCGCTCCGCGAGGCGTACTGCGGTGCGGGATGCACCCGGCGGTGCCGGTGGCACCGCGGGGCACGCCCGCTCCGGGGTGCACCACGCGGTGCGGGTGCATTGGGTGCGGGTGGCCCGGTGGGCGGTGGTGCACCCGCACCGCGGCGCGGTGGTGCGGGGGGGGGTGGTGCATTTGCACCCGCACCGCGGTGCGGTGGTGGCGGATGGCACCGCGGTGCGGGGGGTGGGGGGGTCAGGCGGCGTAGAGGTCGAAGGTCGAACTGCGCCGCGGGCCGGCCACCACATCCAGCTGCGGATCAACGGCCAGCATGGCCTGGTGCAGCCGCTGCACCTGCGGCGAGGGCTCCACCCCCAGCCCCTCGATCATCCGGATCCGCAGCTTGCGGTAGATCTCCAGCGCCGACGCCTGCCGCCCCGACCGGTACAACGCCACCATCGCCTGCGAATGCAGCCCCTCATGCTGGGGATAACGGGCAGTCAGCTCGGTCAGCTCGGCAATCAGCTCGGAATGCCGGCCCAGCCGCAGATCCGCATCGATACGCCGCTCCACCGTCCCCAGCCGCGACTCCTCCAGACGCAGCACCTCGATCTCCAGGATCGGCCCGACCCGCACATCCACCAGCGCCGGCTCCCGCCACAGCGCCAGCGCCCGCCGGAACCGGTCGGCCGCGGTGACATCATCCCCGTCCTCGAAAGCAGCACGGCCCTCACCCGCCAGCCGCTCATACTGATGCACATCCACACTCTCGGCCGGTATCTGCATCAGATAACCGCCATGCCGGGTCGCCAGCACCTCCTTGGCCGTACCAGGAGCATCCGGACCCAGCGCCGTCCCCAGATGCCGGCGCAACTGCAGAATATACGTCTGCAACGTCGTCAGCGCACTCTGCGGCGGGGCCGTGCCCCACAACTCCTCCATCAGCGTCGGGACAGGCAGCACCTGACCCGGGTAGAGGGCAAAAAGGGACAGAATCTGCCGCGGCTTACCCGCCGTCGGAACAATCGATCCCCCGTTGACCTCGGCGCTCAACGGACCCAGAACCTGAATCTTCATGGGACTCCTCCGTACATCGTCGAGTTCCTGCACCAGACCGCACCCACAGCACCACAGCACTCAAAGAACCACGCCACCCACCCCCAACCCCCCACCCCCACACAGCACATGACCACACATCAGACCACCCCCACACCCCCCACCCCACACCACCAACCCACCCCACCGGATGAAACCCACACCACCAACCAGCAAACCCTCCCCCGCCCCCACACCAGAACCAGACCCGCAACCAGACCCAGCCCCGTGACCAGACCCAGACCCGAACCAACCACCCCGACACACAGGACACGCGCCGGACCCCGCACCCAGGGGCAGCACACACGACACAGACACCACACCCCCCGGCTCACCGCCCTACACCCGGCCGACACCACCCAGAACAACCCAGACCCTCAACAACAGCACCACCAACCAACAACACAGTCAGACCCAAAAACACGGCCAGACTCAAAAACCCGGACAACCCGCCAAACCCGCACAACACGAGAACCCTCAACCATGCGCAGAACTCCCAGGAACCCGGAAACCCTGCACAGCACCAGACACCCGAACAGCGCCGGCCTGACCAGCACGCGCGACGCCAGCACCCCCAGGAACCCGAACGGCACCAGACACCTGAACAGCACGAAAGGCCCGACCAGCACGCGCGCCGTAAGCGCCCCCAGGAACCCGCACGACACGAGACACCCCAGCCACACAGGGAACATGAGGGCCTTGGGAAACCTGCACGGCACGAGACACCCGAGCCGCACAGCGAACATGAAGGGCCCGGGAAACCCGAACGGGGCCAGAAACCTGCGCCACCCAGGGAACTTCAAAACCCTGCGAAGCCCGCACGGCACAAGACGCCCGACCAGCACACAGGACACGAGCACCCCGAGAAACCCGAGCGGCACGACAAGACACCTGCGCCATACAGGAGGCAACAGGAGCCTGTGAGACCCGCACGGCACGACAGACCCGACCAGCACGCGCGACGCGAGCACCCCAAGGAGCCCGAACGGCACGACGAGACACCCGAGCCGCACAGGGAACATGCGGGAACCGGCAAGCCTGCACGGCACGCGATGTCCGATCCGCACAAGCACCTTCAGAGACCCGGACAACCTGCACGCCACGAGACACCCCAGCCGCACAGGGAACGTGCCGGAACCGGGAAACCCGAATGCCACGACAGGCCCGGGCAACGCGGGAGCCACCCAAGGCCCGACGAGACCCGAGGGCCTGAGAGGCCCGCAACGCCACCGCAGCACAAGAGACACGAAAGACACGAGACCTAAAGACCCGGCCCGTACAGAACCCGCCAAAAGCACAGGGGCCGGCGGACCGGACAGACCACCCCAAACACCCCAGCCCCCCACACATCCCCACCAACCCGCCCCACACCCCGATGCCCACCCACATCCCCCCGACGACACCGCCCGCGGCAGCAAACCCCACCACACCCCCGATTCAAATAGATCCCCCCACCCCTGTCAATACAAAACCGCGCAGCTGGTTTCTACCCCCACCACACCCCACCCCAAGCCACCACCCACCACCCCCCAACCCACACTCCAGGAAGAAACCGGCACACGAACGGCGTCCACAGACCTCAACAACTGTTCCGAACCCCAACACACGCCAGGCGGCACGTGGCCCAACCCGGCTCGACTGCCGACCCAACCCACCCGCCCCAGAAAAAACCGCATGCACGGTTTCTTAAGCAGCCCCCACCCACTCCACCCCCGACAGATACCTCCGCCCCCGACCCAGCGACACCCCGAACGGAATCCTCAACTCACCCCCGTCTTCCGGCCAACGCGCCGACGCCGCCCCATCGCCCGCACCCGGGAAGCTGTCGAGGTAGCCACCCGTCCCACCCCAACCCATCGGCAAGCGGAACGCGTCACGCATCGGTCACCCCACAACCCGGCGTGCACCACCCCTGGAGATCAAACCGTCAAGTTGGTTTTATACGCCGACGGGAAACCATTCTTGACGGGAGTCACCAGTGAGCAAGCAGGAACGGGCCACCCGTACCCGCAACGCCCTCATCCTCTCCGCCGCCAACCTCTTCGACCAACACGGCTACACCCGCACCAGCTTGGAAGAGATCAGCAACCGTGCCGGCGTCAGCCGTGGCGCCCTGCACTTCCACTTCCCCAACAAGGCAGCCCTTGCCGACGCCATCGAGCACACCGCTGCCCGCACCCTCCATCACACCGCCCACCCCACACCCCCCGCCAAGGTGAGCGCCCTGCAGCACCTCATGGACCTCACCCACCGCATGATCCACCTCCTCCACCACGACATCACCGTCCGCGCCGCGTTCCGCCTCACCCACGACCCCGGCCCTCGCACCCACGACCTCCGCCACCAATGGCACACCTACATCCATCAACTCACCACCCAGGCAGCCCGAGAACACGCCCTGACCCCCCAGACGACCCCCGAAGCCCTTACCACCACCATCACCGCCACCACGACCGGCCTCGAAATCCTCACCCGCACCAATCCCCACATACTCACCCCCGCCCCCCTCACTCACTTCTGGCGGCTCCTGCTCCCCACCATCGCCCACCCCCACACACTTCCCACCCTCCATCCCAACGGCAGCCCCGCGCCCGCCAATACCCTCAACACCCCCACCACCCTCAATTAGCAGCCCCACATAACCGCCGTCCCTCGACAGGGCACACCCGCGCCAACCGCTGGACGGGCCCGGAAACGGAGGCCAGGGAACGGGAGAGCGAGCAGAGCCTGTCAGCCTTGCGAAAACTGCGGGCGCTACAGGTACTGCGAGTACAGCGGGTACTGCGGGTACGCGGGTACTGCGAGCCGCGGCGGAGACCTAGGCCGGTTGCCCCGGTGCATCCCCTCCGCCCGCACCACCAGCCGCCTCATCAGCAAGTAGTCAAGATCCAGCAATGCGACCTCTGTTATCGAACAGGCACGCTAGGCTACCGGCAGGTCGTCACGCCTCGGCGGGAACGGCGTTGCAGCGGCATGCGCCGCCCGAGGCAAGGAGATGCACCAGATGACGCAGGGTCAGGGTTCGCTCGCGGGGAAGGTCGCCCTTATCACCGGGGCGAGCAGTGGGATCGGCGCCGCGGCGGCCCGGGTGTTCACGCGGGAGGGCGCACAGGTGGTGCTCATATCCCGGCGGGAGGACCGACTTCAGACCCTGGTCAAGGAGTTGCACAACGAGGGGGCACAGGCTTCCTACTGCGTCGCGGACGTGCAGGTCGCCGCCGACATGCGGCGTGCCGTGGGCTTCGCGGTGGAGACCTACGGGCAACTGGACGTCGCGTTCAACAACGCGGGAGCAGCTGCCGAGAAGAGCCCGCTGCACCTGATGGACGACGCGGCCTACGACCTCATCATGGACACCAACGTCCGCGGAGTGTGGAACTGCCTGCGCCCCGAGATCGGCGCGATGCTGGAGAGCGGCGGCGGAGCAATCGTGAACACGAGCAGCGTGGCCGGCCTGGTCGCGACCTCGGTCGCGGCCCCTTACATCGCTTCCAAGCACGCTGTGGTCGGCCTGACCAAGGTCGCCGCGGTCGAGTACGCACCCAGCAACATCCGCGTCAACGCCATCGCTCCGGGCCTCGCCCGCTCGGAAATGGTCGAGGACTGGTTCGCCCGCTTCCCCGGACAGGAGGCCAAGAGCAAAGCCTCCTCCCCGCAGAACCGCATGGCCGAACCCGAGGAGATCGCGGAGGCCGCCGCCTGGCTGTGCAGCGACCGCGCCTCGTTCGTCACGGGCGCCACCCTGCCCGTCGACGGCGGCGCCACCGCCTGGTAGCACACCGCCCGGCCAACCAGGCACTCGGGCGAGGCCGCGCCCCAGCGAACGTAGCGCGGGTTCTACCTGAAGCGTGAGCCTGCGGCCTGAAACTGAAGCAAACGCAGACCCAGTCGCGGCCCCAGTTGCGGTCTCAGTCGCTGACGCCGACACGACGCTGATACGGCTGGCCTGAGCAACGCCGGTGTGAAGCAAGCTCAGGCTCAGCCTAAAGCCAGGTAAGTACGGGTTGACCGACGTCAGTTGGTCGAGGGGACCAGCATGGGCTGGGGGACGGACACCGCCTGTGCGTACAGGCGCGCTCCCCGGTCAGGCGCGAGGTCGAGACGGGCCAGGACCGCGGGCACCGTGATCGCCGGTATCACGTGGTCGTAGAGCACCGAGATGCGCCGTTCGACGTCCGCCAGCCCACTCTCGAGCTGAGAGAAGAGCTGCACCCCGTGAAAACAGCTGACGATGAGCTCCGCGGTCTGCCGGGGCACCACGTGGGAAAGGATCTCCCCGCGGTCCTTCGCCTCGGCGAGCGTCTGCGCGGACAGCTCGATCCAGGCCGGCCAGGCACTGCCGTAGTGCTCCCGGCCCTGTGGGTCGGAAGAGAGCACCGCACCCGCTCGTACCACCGGATCACGCGGCAGTCGGTGCGCGAGCAACAGCCCCGCATCCACCCACTCCTGGACCTTGAGATCCTGCGGCGGTCCCGCGTAGGCGACCTGCGCCTGCAGCACCCCGCGCGCCAAGGCCTCCTTGGAGTCGAAGTGGAAGTACAACGCGCCCTTGGTGACCCCGGCCTCCTGGAGGATGTCCGACACCGTGGCCGCCGAATATCCATGCTCGGCAAAGACCGTCGCAGCCGCTTCCAGTACTGCGCGGCGGGTTCTGACAGCACGCTCCTGCTGCGCCACGTGACCTCCCCTGCACTCGTGCCCGTATCGGGTATGCAGCGGACCCGAAAAAGAAACCGTCGTGGAGGTACCTTACCCACAACCCCACCTGCGGACTCGGCCGGGGATCTTTCCCCACCGTCCTCCCCCGCTTCACCCGTCCGACAAAACGACACTCAACCCACCAAGGTGGCCTCTTCGCAAGCACAACTCACGCCAAACGTCGCCTCCCCACCCACACACCGTTCACGGGCCCCGGCACATCGGGGTGACACGGCAAGGAGGTGGGGCCCATGGGCAGTTGAAGGAACGAGGCGTATATCAGTGAGGCCGAAGAGGATGAGCGCCATTCGCGCCATGCGGGGCACGGCCAATGGCCGGTATCGCACCAGCAGGCCGCAGGCCAGCCCCGTTCGCGATGTGGCGGGCGGCCCGCCAGGATGGGCTGCCGGCTGCAGGCAGGCCGCAAATCCGTGGGCCGTGACATTGCGCGTCACGGCCCACGGATTACGGCTCATAGGTCACGGCCTCGCGGGCTCATCGGACGCGTGCAGCTTGACGCGCCGCGTACGCCACTCAAGCCCTCCGCATACGCTCGTCAGCTCTGCCCAGCACGCTCGTCCGGCCAGTTGCGTCCGGCCGCCGCCTCGGCGTCCACCTTGCGCAGGAGCTCCTCGTCGATCTCGTCCAGCGATCGGACCACGTGGCGCACGCCGACCTGCTCCATCAACGGCCGCTGGTACCCGTGCTCGTAGTCGCTGGGGTGCCCGATGAACGCCACGCCGAGCTCGCGCGCCGTCTGCGCCACCCGTGCCACATCGTCGATGAAGAGCACCTGGTCGAAACGGAGCTTGAACACATCCTCGGTGATCTCCCGGATCCCCGGACGGAAATCATTGGTGCACACATACACTGGTTCGTCGAAATACTCCGCCAAATCCCCCAGATGACGGTCGAAGTGCGTACGCTCCAATCCGCCATAACACACCGTACGCACGCCGAACGACCGCAGCCTTTCCATCAACCGGTGCGCACCCTCCAGCACCCGCACCGGATGCTCCAGGAGATAGCGCTCCCGCTCCTCGAAATACGCGGCCAGCAAGTCCTCCGCGGTGCCTCCCAATACGTCCGCCGCCGCCTGCGCCGCCACAAGCTGCGACTGCGACAACAACGCCTGCTCCAGCCCCGCTCCGTACTGTCCGCCCCGCGACTCCACCAAGCGGCGGATCACCGGGCCGAAACTGTCATTCAGCAACACCCCGTCAATATTCACCGCCACCAGGCTCAGGTGCGCCAACCCCTCGCGGCGTCCCCCCTCATGAACGCGCGAATCCGGGCCGATCACATCAGCCTCGACCAGATCCGACTCGACCGAACCAACACCAGACGAACTCTCATGACCCACCACGCCAACCCCCACAATCTGACGATGCACAACGAACTCGTACAAGCCCAACCGGGCGTACCCCGCCGCGATTTGACGCCCAGATCTGACACCGAGATTTGACCTTGGGTCAACCCAGTAGCCACCCCCAGCCAGGGGCCCCAGCCTCACCCGCCCAACCAGCAAGCAAGCAAGGGAGCAAGGAAGGAAGCAGCCGATCAGTCCCACCGGAGCAGGCCGGACCGAACCGTGCTCCGATCGACGCGAAAGCATAACAAGGGAACCGGACTGCCGGTTTTCCGTGGATAAACGGACGGAATAATTCCTCTTTCGCGGAAAACCTCAACCCACCTCCCACCAGGAACGTAACTCGCCAACACTACTCAGCGTCACAGAAACTCGAATCCCCAGGAGACCCATTTACCCTGCGTACGACTCATGTAATCACCACCGACCCTTGAAAAGGAAACCGGTGGGTATGTATGTTATGGCGTCACTTTCATTCACCTCCGGGGGAGAGGTTCATGAGCAGCAGTCTCGTCATGCCCGAGTCGAAAGACGCCCAGGGCAACCGCAACACCCACACCGCCCGCACCGACGGTTCGCCGGCCCAACTACCCCGGCTCACCACGACCGTTCCCGCGGAATACGTCCACCGCGCCGCCCTCGCCGAAGTCTTCCTCACCGACTGCGAGAAAACCGGTGAGAGCACCTTTGTCCTCACCGGCCAGTGGCCCCGCGCCCACACCTTCTTCACCACGTCGGACGGACGCCACCACGATCATCTCCTGGCCTGCGAGACCCTCCGCCAGACCGGCATCTACCTGGCTCACGCCGAGTTCGGCGTACCTCTGGGCCACAACTTCGTCATGCAGGACATGACCGTCACCACCCATCCGGAGCACCTGACCATCGGCACCACCCCCACCAATCTGACCCTCAACACGACGCTCACCCGCGTTCGTCGCAGCCCCAACTTCACCATCAGTCTCACCATCACCAACCAGCACCACCACACCATCGCCACCGGGTACGGCCACTTCACCTGCATATCCCCGGCCGCCTACCAGCGTCTGCGCACCGCCAACCCCACCAACTCCCAGTCCACCAACCCCACTGACCACACCCTCGAAGCCCTAGAACACACCCCCATTCACCAAGACCCCACCACTTACGGCCGCGTCCACACCCGCGACCTCGTGCTCGCCCCCACCCACGAGCCGCATCGGTACCGCCTCAACCCCGACCCCACCCACCCCATCCTCTTCGACCACGACGGTGACCACATTCCCGGCATGGTCCTCATCGAGGCGGCCCGCCAAGCCACCCACCCCCACCCCCCGACCACTCATCTCACGCACAGCCACACCGAGTGGCACCACTACGTCGAACTCAACGCCCCCTGCCACATCACCACCACTCCCCCCACCACCACGATCACCCCCACCGGTCACACCACCACGCAGACTGTCACCAGTCACCAGAACGGCCACCTCACCCACACCACGACCCTCACTCACACCACCACCCACACGCCCACGTAAGCCAGCAGCAGCAACACTCCCCCCACCCCTTCACGGGCCCATCAGCGCAGCACAGCACGGGAACACCGACGGATCCCGCCACGCCGACGGCCGCGCCGATGGCTATGCCGCGGTTGCCGGCCCGTGCTCAGCCCGCCCAGGTTCCAGCTCAGTCCGCTCGCCCGCTCAGTCCGCCCACCTCCCTGCCCTCAACCTGAGCACGCCTCAGGCCTCACCAGGGATGCCCACCTGCACGCATGCAGGCGCCGAAATGGCCGCGCCTGCTGCCAGTCGGCTGACCTCCCGTCAGCGAGTGGGCGGCTGAGCGGGCTCATCCGCTCCCGACGACCCTGACCTGCGGCGACAAGTCACCGCCCCATAGAATCCGGGGCGAGTACGCGGATATCCCGACCCCGGACCGCCGCCGGTGCCCACGTCCCTGCCGACCCCGAGGGAAACCGGGCCGACTCCTGCCCGCCTGCCCTGCCGTCCGGGTCTCCCGCCGGCCCAGCCCCCGGAACACCACTGTCTTGAGCACCAAAACAGTCACTGAAGCAGCCACCGCCGTACAGCCGTCCTCGGCCACCCGGTCACGCATCCGCGCCCGTCTCGCCGGGCGCGCGCCCGCCCCGCCGCCGCCGGGTACCGCGCTGCACAACGTCAGCGTCGCCACCGCCGTCCTCCTGGCCCTGGTGGCCATAGGCTCCCTCATCCACGAGCCCGTGCTCATACCCCCGATCGCCGCGTCCGCCGCGATCATTCACGGTGCGCCGAGGCTGCCGCTGGCCCAGCCACGCAGCGTGATCGCCGGGCATCTGCTGTGCGCCGCCGTCGGATATGCGGTCGTCGCCGCCTCCGGCAGCTCTCCGTGGGCGGCGGCCACGGCAGCCGGGATCAGCTTGGCCGTGATGACAGTGGCTCGTACGCCGCACTCCCCCGCGTGCGCGACCGCCGTCGTCATCGTCCTCAATACCCCGCGACCCGCGACCTTCGTGCCTCTCCTCGCAGGTTCCGCCGCTCTCCTCGTCCTTGTGGGCTGGGCCGCCTCGTGCGCCCGCCCCAGCGCGCCGCGCTACCCCGCCTACTGGTGGTGAGCCCGGTGATGGGCCGGGCCGTCGGTCGGCCGGTCGGCCGCGGATGTGTCACACACGCGGGCCGAGTGGTGTCTCCATGGCGAAGAGACAGACAGAGAGCCCGACAGCCCGTCAGTCGGCCAGGCAGACAGGTCAGCCCGCCAAGCAGCGGCAGTCGACCAGCCAAGCCAAGCAGCCGGGCATCGGGTATCGGGCATACGCATGAGGAGACTGAGAGCATCATGGCGCTACGCATGACGAAGGCCGAGCTTCCCACCGAGCTCAAGGAGAACATGATCAAGCAGCTCGGTGCCGTGCCCGAGCCCGTCGAGGTGGTGTGGCACAGTCCGGCGGTGGCCGCGGACAGCTTGGACTTCGCCGGCAAGGTCGACGCTTGGGACGCGGTCGACGAGAGCCTCAAGACGTTCGTGCACATGGCCGTCGCCGCGCAGGTGGGCTGCGGCTGGTGCCTCGATGTCAACTACTTCCGGGCGCTGAACGAGAAGCTGGACATGGCCAAGGCGAGTCAGGTGCCGCGCTGGCGGGAGTCGGACGCGTTCACACCGTTGGAGCGGGATGTCCTGGAGTACGCCGAGGCCATGACGGCCACGCCGACGACTGTCACCGACGAACTGCACGCGAGCCTGCTCGACCGGCTCGGCGCGGCGGCGATGGTCGAACTCACCGCCTACGTCGCCTTCAGCAACATGTCGACCAGGAACAACACGGCACACGGGATCACCTCGCAGGGCTTCTCCGACGCCTGTGAGATCCCGCTGGCCGCGCGCCCTGAGCGGTCCGGCGCCGCGTCGACGGTATGAGCGGGGACCCGTTCGTCGCCCACCGCAGCCTGCTGTTCACGGTCGCCTACGAGATGCTCGGCTCCGCGGCCGACGCGGAGGACGTGCTGCAGGACTCCTGGTTGCGCTGGGCCGACGTCGACCAGGAGCGGGTGAGCGACCCGCGGGCGTACCTCGTCAGGATCGTCACGCGGCAGGCGCTCAACCGTATGCGTACGCTGTCGCGCCGCCGCGAGGACTACGTGGGCGAGTGGCTGCCGGAGCCGTTGCTGACCAGTCCGGATGTCGCCGAGGACGTCGAGCTCGCGGAGAGCGTCTCCATCGCGATGCTCACCGTGCTGGAGACGCTCGGGCCGACGGAGCGGGCGGTGTTCGTGCTCCGTGAGGTCTTCGACATGCCGTACGGGGAGATCGCCGAGGCCGTCGGCAAGTCCGCGGCCGCCGTACGGCAGACGGCCCGGCGGGCCCGCGAGCACGTGGCGGCCCGTCGGCCGCGGATGGAGGTGAGCCGGTCCGAGCAGCAGGCCGTCGTGGAGCGGTTCCTGGCCGCGCTGCGCACCGGGCAGGTCAAGGAGCTGATGGAGGTCATGGCTCCGGATGTGGTGCTGGTCGCGGATGGCGGTGGGCTCGCGGCGGCCGCTCGCGTTCCGGTCCGCGGGGCCGAACTGGTCGCGAACGCGCTCGCGCGCCCGGACCGGGTGGTGTCGACCGTGACGCTCAACGGTGCGCCCGCAGGCCTCACCGAGGTCGACGGCCGGGTGGCCGCGGTGAGCTTCGTGGTGGAGAACGGGCGGATCGCCCGGATCTACGCGGTGGCGAATCCGCTGAAGCTGACACGCTTGGACCAGCCGGCGGAGCTCGCCAGGTAGGCCGAGCCGAGCCCTCAGGCCGAGCCCCGCCCCCGCCCGCCCGCCGGCGTCGCGCGGCGGGCGGGGTGGGGTGGGGTGGGCGGCTGCCTGCCACGTGTGTGGCGGGCAGTCCCACACTCGTCAGCCCCACCCACGTAGCAGCCCCACATCCCCCACACCGACCGCGTGTCGAGCTCCTCGCGGAAAATCATGTGACCCGGCGGCCCGGGCTCGCTATCGTCGGCTGCATGAACGTCACCGGCCAAGGCCACACCGCGACCGCGCGAGCGACCAGCTCGCCGGTTGCCGCCGCCTGACGTCTTTCGTTCATTCCATCGGCGACCGGAAACGGCCCGCCGATGTTCCTGTGGCTCCTGGCTCTCTCGCCGGCTCCCTCGCCACGATCCGACGACCGCGCGGACCCGTTGTCCGGTGCCTCCCCGCTCGTACACGCGAAGGAGCCACCTCATAAACACCGACTCGGTAATAAGCACGTTCGTCGAGTACTTCCAGGAGCGCGGCCATCACCGGATCACCGGGTCGACTCTGCTGCCGCCGCCCGGGGATTCCGTCCTGTTCACCACTTCGGGCATGCACTCCCTCGTCCCGTACCTGGAGGGGCGCCCGCACCCCCTCGGCAGCCGACTCGTCAATGTGCAGCGCTGTCTGCGCACCACGGACCTCGAAGAAGTCGGCGATCCCACCCATCTGACCGTCTTCGAAATGCTCGGCACCTGGTCGCTCGGCGACTACGAAGGGCCGCAGAGTCTCCGGTGGGGATACGAGCTGCTCACCGAGGGCCTCGGCATCGCTCCCCGCATGATGCACGCCACGGTCTTCGGCGGCGACGACCGCACCGGCCTGGACACCGCTTCCCTGGAGGTGTGGGAGGAACTCGGGGTTCCGGTGGAGTTGACCGTGGAGGACAACTGGTGGTCCAACGGACCGACCGGCCCGTGCGGTCCTGATTCCGAGATCTTCCTCTGGACCGGCGACGCCCCGCCGCGGTCGACACCCACGCACGACGACCGTTGGGTGGAGGTGTGGAACCACGTCACTATGCGCTACCGCAAGCTTGACGACGGTTCACTCGTGCCGCTCCCCCAGCGGAATGTCGACACGGGGCTCGGCCTGGAGCGGCTGGTCTCGTTGCTGCAGGGAAAATCGTCGGTGTTCGAGTGCGATGTCTTCGCTCCCTGGCGTCTGCTCGTTCCGGGGTTGTGGCAGCTCGACGAACCGTCACTGCGGATCGTCTGCGACCATCTGCGTTCGGCCGTGGTGGTGATCGGCGACGGGGTGCGCCCGAGCAACACCGGTCGCGGCTACGTGCTGCGACGCCTGGTCCGGCGCCTGCTCACCGTGGTGTGGCGTGACGATCCCACGCGCGGGCTCGGCGACCTGCCGGGCGATCTGATCCAGCACACTCTGGACCACTTCCACCAGGACGTGGATCCCGTCGACGTACGCGTCGTCCTGCTCGACGAGGAGCGCCGGTTCCGTCGGCTGCTGGAGCGCGGGCAGCGGATCCTGGCCCGGCCCCGCTTCCAAGGGCCGCTCGACGAGGAGGACTTGCACTATCTCCACGACACGCACGGCCTGCCGCGCGACCTCATCCTGAGCCTGCGCCCGGAGGGACGAGGGCCTGAAGCCTTGAGGGTGTGAGGGTGTGAGGGCTTGAAGACCTGCGGGCCTGCGGGCCCGACCGCGCTGCTGCTGGTCCGGCCGCCCCAATCTCAACGCCTCAGCAGGCCGCCCACCCACCAGTCGTGCGGGTTGCCGTCGTTGGCGATGGCGCGGTTCCTCAGGGTTCCTTCGACGGTGAAGCCCAGCTTCTCGGCGATGGCGCGCGACCCGGTATTGCCGACCATGGCCCACCACTCGATGCGGTGGACATCGAGTGTGGCCCATCCCCAGTCGCAGAGCGCTCGCGCGGCCTCGACCGAATAGCCGTGGCCGCGCTGCTCCTTGACGGCCCAGTAGCCGAGTTCGAAGACGCCCCGGCTCATCCGGGTCAGGCAGTACGTGCCGACGAACGTGCCGCTGCCCTTGAGGAACGCACCAAGGGTGTAGTCCTTGTCCGTGGCCCAGCCCGCGGGCCACTCCTCGCCGACGCTCTTCTCGGCGTGCTCACGCCGGTACGGCACCGGAACCGGCGTGTAGTACTGAATGTCCTCGTCCTGGCAGGCGTCATACACCGCGTCCACGTCGTGGGGCGTGAAGGCCCGCAGCACCAGACGGTCGGTCTCAAGAGTCACCGGATCCATTGCGGCAGTATGAACATCTCCCGCCGACGGCGGCCAGCGATTATCCCGTAACGGTGTGGAGCACTTCGGCCACCAGTCGGCGGGCGTACGCGGCGTCATGGCCGGTCGGCCGGAAGAGGATGCGGTACATCACCGGGGCGACGACGTGGTCCAGGACGGTCTCGACGTCGGGGGCGGCCTCCCCGCGGTCGGTCGCGCGCGCCAGGATGACGTCGATCTGCTCGGCCGCGTAGGCGGAGCACTGCCCCGCGTTGCTGCCGTCGGGGTCACCGAGCAGCGCGTCGCGGATGTAGGCCCGGCCCGCGGAGGACGACATCTCGTCGAGGAACTGTTCCGCCCAGGCTTCGAGGTCGGATGTCAGGTCCCCTCGGTCCTCCGGCGGCGCCTCGGGGCGCAGGCGCTCGACCGCCACGTCCGACAGGAGCGCCTGCAGGTCCCCCCAGCGGCGGTAGATCGTCGAGGGGGTGACTTCGGCGCGGGCGGCGATCAGCGGCACCGTCAGTGTGTCGCGGCCCACCTCGGCCGCGAGCTCGCGCACGGCGGTGTGCACCGCTTCCTGTACTCGGGCGCTGCGCCCACCCGGGCGCGTCATCGGCTTACGACTACTCACGTCATCACCTTAAAGCGAATCCTCCACGTGGCTGGACGTGTGTGCCGATCGGGCCGCGACTGCACACTGCGCGGGGACTGTCTGCTCGTAGGCGTGCCCCACCCGCAGGAGCATGGCCTCGGTGAGCGGGCGGCCGAGGAGTTGCATGCCGATGGGCATGCCCGCACGGTCACGGCCGACCGGCACGGACAGCGCCGGTATGCCGGTGATGTCGGCCGGGGCGGAGAGGCGTACATACGCGTCGGAGACGCTCTCCGAAGTGCCGTCGGCCCATGTGATGGTCTCCTGCTCCGAGCGCACCGCGGTCGCGGGAACGGTCGGTGCGGCGACCACGTCGACCTCGTCCAGCATGCTCAGCCAGGCCTGGCGCATGAGAGTGCGGGCTCGTTGGGCGCGCAGGTAGTCGCCGGCGGGCATGAGCGCGCCGGCTTCCAGGAGGATCCGGACGTCGGCGCCGTACTGTCCTGGGTCCGAGCGCAGAGTCCGCTCGTGGTAGGCGGTGGCTTCCGGGACCATCAGGCCCCATTGCGTGGCCTGGACGTAGCGGGTCATCGGGATTTCGACCTCGACGAGAGTCGCGCCGAAGGTTGCGAGTTGGGTGACGGCGGCTCGTACGGCGGCCTCGACCTCGGGGTCGACGTGGTCGAAGTAGTAGTTCCGGGGGACTCCGACCCGCAGCCCTGTCAGGTCCGCGCCCGGGGGCGGGCGGTAGTCCACGGGAGGCACGGAGAGGCTGGCGGGGTCGCGCGGGTCGTGTCCGGCGAGGACGGACATCGCCAGGGCCGCGTCCTCGACGGTACGGGTCAGGGGGCCGACGTGGTCCAGCGTCCAGGACAGGGACGTCACACCGTGCCGGGGAACGAGGCCGTACGTGGGTTTGAGGCCGACGACACCGTTCAGTGCGGCCGGCACGCGGATCGACCCGCCCGTGTCGGTCCCCAGGGCGAAGGTCGCCGCGCCCGCCGCCACGGCGACGGCCGAACCGCCGCTGGAGCCGCCGGCCACCCGTTCCGGGTCCCAGGCGTTGTTGGTCTGCGGCGTGGTCAGTCCGTAGGCGAACTCGTGGGTGTGAGTCTTGCCCACCAAGGCGGTGCCGGCCGCAGCCAGGCGCGCCGCGACCGTACTGTCGGCGTCCGCCCGGTGGTCCGCCCGGACCCGGGAGCTGGCGGTGGTCGCCACACCGGCGACATCGATCAGGTCCTTCAGCGCCACGGGGATTCCGTGCAAGGGGCCCTTCAACTGCCCGGCGGCGACCGCATGTTCAGCATCACGTGCCGCTCTACGTGCCCGCTCCGCCGTCACCGTGACGTATGCCTGGAAGCGGGGTTCCGTCCGCTCGATCCGGTTCAGCACCGAGTCGACGAGTTCCACGGGTGAGAGTCGACGCGCCCGAATCTCGTCCGCGGCAGCGGCGAGGGACAGCTCATACGGCTGCATGGCGGTTCTCCTCCGCGGTGTGGTGGGCCGGCGGGAGCGCGGACGGCGGGGTGTCCGCGAAGTCCAGTTCGCGGAGGACGGCGACGACGGAGTGGATGTGGTTCGCCGTGGCGGCGACGGCCTGGTGCCGATCGGCTGCCAGCGGGAGGCCGTCTCGCGCTGCCCATCGGGCGGCCTCAGACGGTGTGAGTTCTTCGGTGGGGGTGGGCATGGAATCCCTTCCGTGTCGTGGGAGTAAGGAGGAGGTCCGGTGTCGCCTCCGCCACCCCTGGAAGCCAAAAGCCAGAAGTTAAAAGCTAAGTGTTTGCGTTAGCTCGACATTAGGCCCTACGCTCACCAAACGCAAACGCTTAGCTTTTAGAGCTCGCCCCTGGAATGGACGGACGGACCACCATGAAGGCACCATCAACAACCCAGGCCACCCAGCCCACCCAGCTCAACGAGGCCAACGAATCGGCACAGTACGAGGCACAGAACGAGGTCCCGTACGACCGGGCCAGGCCGCCCGCCCCGCCCACTGCCGCCTCCGCACTCCCCTACTGGACCGTCGGCGACATCACCGTCCACCGCGTCGACGAAACACCGCTGCCGCCCACGACCGGGCCCTGGCTGCTGCCCGACGCCACATCCGACGTGGTCGCACAACAGCACTGGCTCCGCCCCGACTTCGCCGACGACCAGGGCGTCCTGCACCTCGACAGCCACAGCTTCGCGTTCGTCGTGGGCACACTGCGGGTGCTGGTCGACACCGGCATCGGCAATGGCAAGACACGAGCCAACCCGGCCTGGCACAACCTCGACACCGACTACCTGCAACGCCTCACCGACGCCGGATTCCCCCCGGACACGGTCGATCTGGTCGTCCTCACGCACCTGCACACCGACCACGTCGGCTGGAACACCCGGGAGGCGGACGGCGTGTGGATCCCCACCTTCCCCAACGCCCGTTACGTCACCTCCCGCACCGAGCGGGAGTTCTGGGCCGGGTACGACATGGACGAGGCGCGACGGCAGATGTTCCGCGACTCCGTGCATCCGATCGAGGACGCCGGGCTGCTCGACCTCATCGACGTCCCGGCCGGCGGCACCGAAATAGCCCCCGGACTACGCCTGATACCCACTCCGGGTCACACCCCGGGCCACATCACGATCCAGCTGGGCAGCCACAACGAAACGGCAGTGATAACCGGCGACTTGATCCATCACCCTGTCCAACTCCCCCACCCTCACTTCGGCAGCTGCGTCGACATCGACCCGGACCAGGCCGAAGTCTCGCGCCGCGCCCTCCTCGCGTCGCTCGCCGACACCGATGCCCTCGTGCTGGGCACTCACTTCCCCGAGCCCACTGCCGGGCGTGTGGTGTCCGACGGGGACGCCTATCGGCTGACCCCGGTTCGGCCGACGTGGCGCGCGCTCACTCGGTGAGGTTCGGGAGGCACCTGGTGGTTTCCGCTTCGTACGGGAGGGTGGAGATCGCGTCGGCGTAACCGCGTTCCAGGGCCTGCCGTTGGCGTGCGGTGTGCGGGCCGGCGGGGAGCGCGGCCAGGCGCGCCATCCGTTCCTCGTGGGCCCGGGTGATCTGGTCGGCGGTCGCACGCCAGTCGGTGTCGTCGGGGACGCGGACCAGCTCCACGCAGGCCGGTTCCGTGCCCTCCGCCAGTGCGGCCGCAGCCCGGTCGTGGCCGTCGAGGAGCAGCCAGCCGTCGAGGAAGGACACCCACCACAGCAGGACGGGGGCGAGGGTGCCCTCGCTGACATGCTTCCGGTAGGCCTTCACGCGGGCGGCGTCCGGTGCCGCGAGCGGTCGCAGCGGCAGGATGCCGTGCCAGCCGCCTCCACAGAGCTGTTCGAGGGTCGCGTCGGGCCAGTCGCGGACGAGGTCGCAGCTCCAGATGCCCGGCGCGAAGGTGGCACGCGGACTCAGTCGCCAACGCCCTCCGTGAAGTGGGCCGCGCCCCGCCTCTTCGAGCCAACGCGCATACTGGTGCGACCAGTTGCGGCCTCCAGTCCTCATCGCCGCCGCGGTCAGGGGCGGCAGCGGGGAGCGGTGGCCGGGCAGACGGCGCAGGTGGAGCTCGCGACAGCAACCATCGCCTTCGGACCGGGCCTGGATGAGCGGCTGTTCGTCCTGGAGGAGGACCCAGCGGCGCTCCGTCGCCCGCTCGAAGCGCAAGGGCGGGCGCGTGACCCGCCCACCGCCCGGCACGGTCAGGACGAGTCCGCCCCCGGGCAGTGGTTCCCGTGTGACCCTGATCATGGGATCAGTGTGTCAGTACGGGGGCTGCGCTCGGCTGCTCGATCGCCGAACTGCTCACCTCAGGCCACACCACCGGCGACGTACAACTCTCCGGGTTGATCACCGCCGTCCAGCTCACACCGCACACCGCACACCGCACACCGACCTAGGACAACGTGTTCTCCTCGGGCCGTACCCGCAGGGCACCGGCAACCCGCTCTCCCTCAGGGGCATCCCAGGAGCCAGGAGCCGGGAGCCGGGAGCCGGGAGCCGGGAGCCCGCTGGACAACGAGCACGAACAAGCCAACTGAAGGCACCTGGGCGCGGCCCGCACACCAACCGGCCTCCCTCCCCGTTGACTCATCTGTGTCGTTCCGTCAGCATTGCCCGGTGACAGACCAGGCAGAACCACCAGCGTTACGGGTCATCGCACTGCTCGCCGTGCTGGCGGGAACACTCGGCCTTTCCGCCTGCAGCAGCGGTGAGAGCCGGAACGACGCCGCCTCGGCCACCTCCTCGGCCACTCCCTCGGCGAGTTCGCCCTCCTCCACCACACCCACCCCGGCGTCCCCCTCCCCCGCGCCCACCTGTGTCCGCGGCGACCGGGAGTGGCTGGACAGAAACCTCCTCGGTCGCAGCGTGACCAGCTACCTGCCCATCGAGCTCGGCGGGCCGCCGAAGCCCTGCAAGCCTGTGACCGTGCACATCGCCTATTTCGACGTCTCCTTCACCACCGCCAGGGACGGAGGGAAGCTGAAGCACGGCTACACGGTGGAGACGGTCGACCGACAGCGTCTCAAGGTCGACGGCTCCGGCGTGGTCCAGGCGAAACCGCCTTCCGGCGGCAGCCGTTCCACCTTCGCGTGCACCGGACACCTGGTGACCATGTCGCTCGGCAAGCAGGTGGCGCCCGGGGACATCAAGACCATCAGCTGGTCGCAGTACGGAGGGAGCGGCGCCATCGGGAATGTGGGAATTGCCTTCAAGAAGAACACGGACGTCGTCCGCTACGACCTGCGGGCCCCGACCGAAACCTCCGCCTGCTGATCCGCCGCATCCGAAAGCGCAGGCCGGTCAGTGACGTTCTCTCAGTCGCCAGACGTACGGCGCGTATTCGACTGCATAGGGATGCTGCCCGTTCCCGGTGATGCTGATCACCAACTCCCAGTCCGTCAAAGTAGTTGGGGGCCCGAGCCTGATGGGCAACTCGCAGTCGAAGGTCGGGCTGTACGTCGCTGTACGCCGTTTGTCGGCTCAGTTGCCGCACTCGCATCCCGGGCGGCAGACGCAGGCGCCCTCGGCCGGTGCCGTCGTCCCTGCAGGGACCGCGCAACATCCCTTGCCCTGCCAGGCGTCGCGGCCCTCCTTCACCGCGATGACGGCTATCACCAGGGCGGCGACCGGGTCGGCCCAGGTCCAGCCCAAGGTCGCGTTGAGAACCAGGCCAACCAGCAGCACCGCGGACAGGTAGGTGCACAACAGGGTCTGCTTGGAGTCCGCGACCGCGCTCGCGGAGCCGAGTTCACGCCCGGCCCGGCGCTGGGCGGCGGACAGGAACGGCATGATCGCCAGCGATAGGGCGGCGATGGCGATGCCGAGGACCGACCGGTCGGCCTCGCCGGTGCCGGTCAGCGCTCGGGCGGCGTCGACGCCGACGTACGCGGCGAGCGCGAAGAAGGAGACGGCGATGATCCGCAGGGTGGTCTTCTCACGGGCGTCGCGCACCACGTGATCACGGGCGGAGAACTGCCAGGCGACCGCCGCGGCGGAGGAGACCTCGATGACGGAGTCGAGGCCGAAGCCGATGAGCGCGGTGGAGGAGGCGATCGTCCCGGCGGTGATGGCGACGACCGCCTCGACGACGTTGTAGGTGATGGTCGCGGCGACCAGCAGCCGTATCCGCCGCGCGAGTACGTCGCGGCGGGCCGGGGTGGGCCCGAGCGATATCGCTGTCATCGGCAGCAGTCCTTCGTCTCCGAGTCAGGACAGGTCTTGTCCTCCTCGACGGCGACCACGGCGGTGCGCAGATCGTCCAGTGCATGGCCCAGGCGCTCGTCGGCCAATTCGTAGCGGGTGCGCCGGCCGTCGGGGA
Source organism: Streptomyces sp. NPDC050732 (assembly GCF_040654255.1). Lineage (NCBI taxonomy): Bacteria > Bacillati > Actinomycetota > Actinomycetes > Kitasatosporales > Streptomycetaceae > Streptomyces > Streptomyces sp. NPDC050732. Next base: position 195,726 of record NZ_JBFAHP010000008.1, on the reverse strand, counting down.
CGGCGACGACCAGGCCGCAGTCACGCAGGCACGCCAGGTGGTTCGACAGCCGGGTGCGGGAGACGCCGAGGACGTCGGCGAGATCGGCCGGGTAGGCGGGGGCGTCGCGCAGGGCGAGCAAAATGCGGCAGCGGATCGGGTCGGCGAGCGCACGACCGAAACGGGCCAGCACCTCGATGTCACGGGCGAGAGTCAGCACCCCACGAGAGTACACAGAACCCTGAATTCAGGAAACCATGAACCCTCACGCTCTTGACCGCACCCCTGCTCCTGGCCGCCGCAAACGGGGAAGACAACGAGGCGCTCCCGCAGGCCGAATGCGGCGACGAGGCCCCACGCTGACCCGATGCCATCTTCGGCTGACGCAGCCGAACATCACCTCCGGCAAATTAACCGAGGAGCCGACCTGCCCCGGGCAGCGTAGGCGTTGAGCGGGCCCCCCACCCGGCCCGATTCAGGACGTAATAGGTGCGCCATGGTGCCTGGTCAGCAAGAGAGCGAGTACGGCAATCAGCGCGCAGAGGGTCATGCCGAGGAAGAGCGGCACCACAGTGTGCCCGCCTGCGATGCCCATCAGCGGCGCGACGGCCGCGCCGAGCGCGCCCTGGAGCGTACCGAGCACGGCCGAGCCGGTGCCTGCCGCGTACGGCACGCGTTCGAGGGCGAGTGCGGTGGCGGTGGTGAAGACCTGGCCGAGGCCGAGGAACCCGACAGCGACCAGGCCCAGGGCCCATACGCGGCTGAGCTGTCCGGCGACGGTGACGAGCAAGGCCAGCGCACTGGACACCAGGAGCAGAACCAACCCCACGCGCAGGAGGAATCGGGAGGGGTAACGCCCCACAAGGCGCGCGGCCGCCGCGCTCGACAAGGTTGCGGTGAAGGCGCCGATCGAGAAGGCGACGGATGCCTCACCGACGGTGAAGTTCAGAACGTTCTGCAGCAGGAAGGGGGAAGCCGAGATGTAGCAGAACAAAGTGGCGCTGGCGAAGCAGAAGGCGAGGGTATAGCCGAGATAGGAGCGGTCGGTCAGCACCGAGACGGCAGCTTTCAGGGTGCCGCCGATGCCGTCGGTGTGGCGACGATCAGGCGGCAGACTCTCCGGCACTACGAACAACGAGGCCAGGAACATGAGTACGGACGCGCCGGTCAGCACCCAGAACACCGCGCGCCAGCCACCAGGGCCTTCCACCACCGCCCCGCCGACGAGCGGCGCCACAATGGGGGCGATACCGCCCAGAGCCATCAGCATGCTGAAGATTCGTGCCGCAGCGGTACCTGATGCGAGATCCGAGACCACAGCCCTGCCGACGACGACGCCTGCGGCTCCGCTGAATCCCATGACGAACCGCAGACCGGTCAGGATCCCGAGGGAGGGCGCGACCGCGCACAGTGCGGTCGCCAGCGTGCACACGCCGGTCCCGATGAGGATCGGCTTCCTACGACCGTATCGGTCGGAGAGTGGTCCGAGCACCAGCTGGCCGGCCGCGAGCCCGAAGAGGAAGCCGGTAAGGGTGAGTTGGACGCCTGCGGCGTCTGTGGACAGTTCCCGCGCCATCGCCGGGAAGCCCGGCAGGTACATGTCCGTGGACAGAGGGATCACGAAGGACAGCAGTGCGAGGACCGCAATGAGGCTGCTGGGCGGAGACGGGGATGGCGCCTTTCCTTCAGATCGGCCGGCGCGTATCGAGGCATGAGAGGTCATCGCTGCTCCTAGACGAGAAGGCGAGAAGGGGAAGCGAGGACACTATAGTTATATAACTATATACAAAGCTAGGATGGATCGATGACCGGTGATGCCGTACCTGACGATGACGATGAGGACCTGCTGCACAAGGCCAGGGAACTGACCCCGGCTCTCTACGCCCTCGCACGCGTCTTGCGACTACGCGGCGTGGCCGATGCGGGCCTGCCCCCCTTGCCCCCCTCGGACTTGGATGTCCTGCGCTATGTGCTGGACCACCCTGGGACGGGAACGAGCGCCCTCGCTCGTGAACTCGGGCTCCATGCAAGCAACGTCAGCACCACCGTGCGAGGCCTGGTCGCCCAGGGCCTGCTCCGCCGGGAACCCGATCCGCATGACCGCCGAGCCGTACAGCTGTACCCGACAGTCGACGCCGCCCACGGGATGGCGCGGATCGAAGGCGCCTGGACGGAACTCTTCGCCGACGCCCTCGCCGCCCTACCCCCCGATCACCGGAACGCCCTCGCCGACGCCACGCCCGCACTGCGCGCGCTCGGCGCCACCCTGCGGCATCGCCGGGATGCCGACCCCAGCTGAGCTGAGTCGAATATCGCGGAACCGAGTGCTGGCAAACGATGTGGAGCTCAAGCTGCCACGTGCACTGCTCACCGACTTCGAGGCGCTGCCGCACCGGGAGCGGAATCTGGTGCGGTTCATGTTCTGCGACGAGACCGCCCGCTCGCTCGCTGTACACGCACGCACTGGGAGACCCACACCCAGGGCGGAGTCGGCGACGTCCGCCGGCTTGCGGCTGCGCACCCCCAGCTAGGGAGCAGGGCATCTTCGTGGCACCGCGACCCGGCCGTCTCGATTTCACCAGTGGTGGCCACACCCACACAGCCACGCTGGTGATCGAGGTATGGGACACGGAGCCATTGGCCCGCTCTGGCGAGTGGGAGGAATCTGCTCTCACTGAGATTGCTTGCACGTCTGGAAAGCTCCAAGCCCGTGGAGTGGCCGGTGGACCGATGCCGGAACCGATCACTTTGTCGGAGCGGTCAGGAACCTGGCAGGTCCGGGCAGTATGCAGTGGACGCGCAGAGGTGGAGATGGAAGCGCGCCTTGGAGTCCCTGTAGGGGTGGAGCACTACGTCCTCCAGTTCTGGCCTCGGCGCTGACAGCGCCCCGCCCAGCAGTCGGTGATCGGGCGGGGACAACAAGAAGCCTGTACGCGCAGTGCGCGTACAGGCTTCTAATGGAGCGCCGGGCAGGCCTTGCACCTGCATCTCCCCGCAGGAAGCGGGGCGTCTTTCCTTGGACCACCGACGCATCACCAGGCACCACGTGTTGTGGCGACCAGTTCAAGATCTACTGTACCCCGGAAAGTTGATGCGGCGGTCACCTAGCACTCCAGCCGTGGATCGTGATTCTCATGCCTGAGTTTCGGCACCTTCGCACCCAGGACGTCCGCGCGGAACTTCCCTGCACCGGTGGTGACTTCAGCCGAGCAGGCGACGGCGAGCACGTAGCTGACCTTGTGCCCTTCCAGGGCAGACAGCAACTTCAGGTTGCCGCCGTAGACCTCATCGGCTGCCACCCAGCCCATGCGGTGCCCAGCGTCCAGGAAGCGGCCGATCATCCGGGCGGCCAGCTCCGGCTTGGCCGCGAACCCAACGTCCCCGCTCAGGCCCGCCGCCCGCCGGCGGTCCGGATCCGCAGTCCACGAGCGCGCGATGTACAGCTCACGGTCCCCACCGCCGCGTGCCCGCGCCCTCCCGCGTAGATGAGGTAGACGGCGACCTGCGCGTTTTCGATCTCCCGGCGGTGCCGGCGTACTGGCGCTGGACACCGACGGTGTGCGTGCCCTTCTTCACATCCCCGGTCTCGTCGACCACCAGCACCGCACCTTCGCCGTGCAGGTGCTGCAAGCCAACCGGGTTCGTTTCCCCGGGCCACTCGGCGATCGACCAGCAGTTCTTGCGCGGCAGGTCCGACAACAGCCCCTGAACCAAGTCCCTCACCCGGCGCCGGTGCTCAACCCGTGCGAACCGGCCCGCTATCCGGCCGATCAGGGCCTCGTCGAGGCGCGGGTCCGGCACAGTTCTTGACCCACGAGCGTGATCATGGCCTGCTGGGTGTCCTGGCCACCGTCACTGGTGACGTACACCACGGCGGTCCGGGTCCCGTCCCGGGTGGCGCCGCCCCAGGTGACATAGCCGAGGAGTTTGCCCCTGTGGCCGAAGTAACTGCCGCCACAGGGCAACGGGATCTCGGCCAGACCGAGTCCGTACCTCATGCCCAGCTCGGGCATCGCGGGCATGGTGGTCGTCATCTCGTCGAGCTGCGCCGGAGCCAGCAGGCGGCCGCCGAGCAGCGCGGCGTAGAACTGGTTCAGATCATGCGCGGTGCTGATGATCGAGCCGGAGCCGACGGCCATACTCGGATTGAGCTTCGTGACGTCGATGCCGATGCCGGTGCCGGTGCCGGTGCCGGTGCCGGTGCCGGTGCCGGTGCCGAACGCGGCGTAGCTCTGCGCGTGCGGGCCAAGGATGGACGGGAAGACGCCGGGCGTACTGGTGTCCCTCAGACCCAGGGGGCGGATGATCCGGTTCTTCACCTCCCGTGCCCAACTCCGGCCGGTGACCTTGTGGATGATCATCGCGGCGAGAATGTAGTTGGTGTTGGAGTACGACCAGCCGGCGCCCGGGGAGGAGGACTTCTGCCGCATCGCCAGACCCACCAGCTCCTCGGGGGTGTACGTGCGGAACCGCTCGGCCCGATAGCCGTCCGCGCTGTTCAACGCGGGTATCTCCGGCTCGACATCAGGGAGGCCGCTGGTGTGCTGCAGCAGCTGCCGCACGGTGATCCGGCTGCCGTCGTTGCCGTTGCCCCGGACCACTCCCGGCAGCCACTGCTCGACGGTGTCCTCCAGGGACATGCGCCCCTCGCCGACGAGTTGCAGCACAACCGTGGCGGTGAAGGTCTTGGTGGCACTGCCGATCCGGAACCTGCCGTCCCGCGGCATCGGTCTCCTTGTGTTCATCGCGGCCGTCCCGGCGTACGCGCGGTCGCGTGCGTCCGGTGACGTCACCTCGGCGTGCACACCGACGGCCCCGGTGTCGCGGATCGCCTCCACCTGCCGTTGGAGCGGATCGGCCGGCCGCGGCTTCGCCGCCGCCGTGGACGCGGTCGATGCGGCGAGGACGGCTGTAGTCAGGCTGGTCAGGACGAGCAGATCTCGCCGACGCCTTCTTAACCCATGCATGACGACCCCTTCTCTGGTCAGGTTGCGTGCGCGTTCAGGCACCGCTCAGGTGGTGCCCCGCGACTGTGCCGCCTCCGGAGCCGGCGGTCGGCGACCATCCCACCAGCGGAGGATGGATCGCCCCATCCGGCTTTCCCCCGACGTACCGATGCGCTGTCCTCAGGGCGGTGCCGGGGGTTACCCCCCCCCGGATGTTGAGACTCCCCGCCGGCCGGCCCCGACCAGCGAGATCACGATCTACGGCTGGAGTACTAGTGGGTCATGTCTCTGCCCGACCCGCCCGAAGCCCGGATTCCGATACATTTACGCTCACGACGGCACTGCTCACAGTCAGTTACTACCGCACCAAACTGGCCGAATGAGTCTGCGCCTGACGAGCCGTCGTGCCGCCATCGGGGGCGGCGGCCCCGTCCGACGTGCCGGAACCGATGCGAGATCTCGCGGCCCGGGCAGGGCCGCCGCCCTGAGCAGAAGCGGGAGAGAGCTGCGGGTTGGCTTCGGCTGACCGGTCCGATCACGGATGGCTACGCCCTCCTCCCGCATGGCCGAAACCTGCGTCCGAACTACCGAACAATCTTGGTTTCGCTGGTCATGCGCCACTCCAGGCACTTAAGTACCTGTCGGGCACTCGCTACCGGCAACGGACGAAAGCGGTCGGCCGGGCTATGCACCACGGTCGTTTCCGCGCCGATCGTCGACCCCACCGCTGTGCCCCGCATGACCGTGCCGCCCGCGCCACCTATCGCCATCCATCGCCACCCCGTGTCCCAACTGTTCCGAGGGTTCTTCTGCCTATGGCCGCCAGTGCACACCGCTCGGCGTCGTACTCACACCACCCGGCGAGCCGCAGCGCTCATGGCAGTTGTCGGCAGGCGGCCTGCCGCAGAGCAAGCATCGAGCGGTCGGTCGCCGCGTGAAAGCGACCAGCACGCCGAGACGCCAGGCGCAGAAGTACGGACCGAAGGCACCCCGCGTACCTGTGCAGGAGCCCCGCGTGCCTCTGCAGGCACCCCAGAAGCCCAACGGGTTGCCACCCGGCACGAAGCCCGGCCCATCCATGCCCTCCGCAGCTCCAGTTGCCGGTTCTCCGCAGTACGCCCTGTCTCCCGTCGGCCCGGGCGGGCGTTGATGGAGAGGACCAACGCGGCCGGCGGGGTGAACCCGGCCGGCCGGGACACAGACCTCTATGCGGCGGTGCAGGATATTCAGGCGGGTTACTGGCTGCGGATGCGGCAGGTGCTGGCGGGGACCGGGAACTGGCCGCAGTGGATATCGCGCACGCAGGTGCTGGGGGTCGTCGCGGCGCAGGCCAACGTCGTGGAGTTGTGGCTGAAGGAGGAACCGTCGAGCCTCGCTGCCCGGGTGATGTACGCCAGAGTCGCCACCGAACGAGTGCTGCAGGCCCACCGGAAGCACTGGACGCGTGACTACCGGAAGGCGGGGGACCTGGAGAAACTGGTGGTCCGGGCCCGGGAGGCGTGCCACCGGGCGAGCGAGGGGAATCCCGACGACTCGGTGCCCTGGATATGCCGCCTGGCTCTCGCCGAAACGGACATGACAGGACGTTACCCGGAGCATCATGTGGCGCCCCCACCCCATGAGTATCTGCTGCCCGGCGGACCATGGGGCCTGCTCGCGGAAGTTCACCGACGGGATCCGTTCAACCGCGAGGCATGGCACCGCATGTCCCAGGCACTCCAGGCCCGCCCGGGTCCAGCGGGCCGCCAGGCTGTCGCGACGGATTTCGCCCGCTGGACAGTCTCCTTCGCACCGTCCGACTCGCCGCTGCTTCTGCTGCCCCTCTACGCCCGCGTGCAGGAGTACCGGGAACGACGGGGCAACGGGGCCGCGGCCATGCTGAACCTCCTGTGGACCAGGGAGGACACCACCCGGGCCGTCACGCAGGCGTTCGAGGGCTGGTTCCGGAAGTGCGATCCGACCACCGGTTCCCAGCTGGATCTGAACCACCTCGCGTACGCCTTGGCGAGGGGCGGCTTCGCTGAGTGGGCCACCGAAGTGTTCGACGCCATCGGCGACTTCGCCACTCCTGCCCCTTGGCACTACGACGTCCGCTACCCGGAGAACCAGTGGCGGAAGACGTTCGAGGAGGACCGTGAGGCCTGCCTGAGATCCCGCACGCGGCACGCGGGAGAACACCCATGACCTCCGGCCCGGCACCACCACGTCCCGCCGGCGGCCCGGCAGCCACCCGCCTGCACCCCCTGTTGCAGCTTTCCTGTGCGGAGAACCAATGACTTCCGTAAGAACACCGCGCCAGCAACCGAACCCGGTCGACGACGAGGAGGACGCGCGCCTCCTCCAGTCGCTGGGCTACACCCAGCAACTGCACCGCCGGATGGGGGCTTTCGGCAATTTCTCAGCGTCCCTGTCGGTCATCTCGATCATGTCGGGGACCTTGCTGCTGTTCGGCTACGGCCTGAACTCGGGTGGCCCCGCGGTGATCACGTGGGGGTGGCTCGCCGTCGGCCCGCTCGTGCTGTGCCTGGCCGCGGCCCTGGCAGAGATCACCTCCCGCTACCCCACCAGTGGCGGCCTGTACTACATGGCTCGCCAGCTCGGAGGTGAGCGGTGGAGCTGGTACACCGGCTGGCTCAACCTGCTGGGCCTGCTCGGCGGAATCGCCGCCCAGGACTACGGCATCGCGACGTTCACCGCCGCGTGGATGAACCTGCAATTCGATTACACGCCGACCCCGGGCTCCCTGCTGGCCCTGTACGCGGTCATCCTCGCCCTGCACGCGGTCCTGAACCTCTTCGGCACTCGGCTGATGAACATCCTGACGTCCTTGAGCGCGTGGTGGCATCTCGCAGGGGCCGTCGTCATCATCGGCTCCCTGGCGCTCGTCCCCTCCCACCACCAGTCGGCCGGCTTCGTCTTCACGGAGTTCACCAACAACACCGGCTGGAGCGCCCCGGTGTACGTCATCCTGCTCGGCATGCTGCTGCCGGTCTTCGCCCTCGCCGGCTATGACACCTCAGCCCATCTGAGCGAGGAGACCAACCATGCCTCCGTCGCCGCGGCCCGCGGGGTCTTCCGCTCGGTGGCGGTGTCCTGGGTCGCCGGCGGCATCCTTTTGGCCACGCTGCTGTTCGCCGTCCAGGACTACGCCGCGACCCTGGACAGCGGGACCGGCGTACCCGTGGCGCAGATCCTCCTGGACGCGCTGGGCATGGCGGCGGCCAAGGCCCTGCTGCTGGTGATCATCGTGGCCCAGTTCCTGTGCGGCTACACCGTCACCGCAAGCGCAAGCCGGATGATCTACGCCTTCGCCCGGGACGGCGCCCTGCCCGGATCGGCACGCTGGAAGAAGATCAGCCGCCGCACCGCCATCCCCGCCAACGCGGTCTGGCTCGCGGTCGCCGTGGCTTTCGTACTCGCACTGCCTTCCTTGTACTCCACCACGGCGTTCTCGGCGGTGACCGCCATCTCGGTCGTGGGATTCACCTCGGCCTACGCCATCCCAGTGCTGCTGCGACTGATCCACCGAGACCGATTCACCCCTGGGCCCTGGCACCTGGGCCGCTGGAGCCGGCCGATCGGCTGGATCGCGGTGGTGTGGGCGGCCGCGGTCACGGTGCTGTTCCTGCTGCCGCAGAGCAGCCCGGTCACCGCCGCCACCTTCAACTACACCCCCGTCGCCGTAGTGGTGGCCTTCCTCATAGCCGCTCTGTGGCGGCGCTTCGGACGCGACTCCTACCAGGTGCCCCGATCCACCTCCCCAACCGAGGACAAGCAGTTCGAGGGCATCATCTGATGACGACGACACCGAGTTCCGCGACGGCAACCTCAACGACCCATGGGGGTACGGTGACTGACCTCACTGAATCTGAATCTGAATCCATCGAATCGGCGCAGCAGCTCACCGTCGCCTGGCGCGCCCTGGTGCTCGACCGCGATGCGGACGCGGATGTGCGCGACCTCCCCGGCATCGCCGTGCGCTGGGCCGACTGCCGATTCTCGTTCTACAACTGCATCACCCTGACCGACCCGGAAGCGGGCGCCGATCTCCTCGCGCAACGTCTGAGCCAGGCGGCGGACATCATGCGTGCGAAGAAGCACCCGGGCTTCCTGTGGCTCTTCGAGGACCTCCTCGACGACGAGGCCCGCACCACGCTGACCGCGGCGGCCGAGCGGGCCGGCCTGCAGTACGCCTTCCCCGGGACGGGCATGGCCGGAGACCTGCTGCCCGTCCCCGACCCGGTCCACCCCGACCTGACGTTCGTGCGTGTACGCACCGACGAGCACCTGTGTGCCTACGCGGACCTCCAATCAAGCGCCTACGGATTCCCTTTGGAGGAAGGCCGCGACGGCCTGGTCGGATCCGCGTACTGGAAGAGCGAGATGTACGCGTACCTGGCCATGCGGGGTGACGACCCGGTGGCGTGCGCCGCGACGGTCGAAGCGCACGGCCGCCTCTTCGTCGCCTTCGTCGCCACCGACCCGCAGTGGCAGCGCAGGGGCTACGGCGAGGCAGTCACGCGCAAGGCACTGCACGAGGGCGCCCGAGCCACCGGGCTGACCCGCGCCACTTTGCACGCGACCGTCGCCGGGGCCCCCGTCTACCCGCGCATCGGTTTCGCACCGAACTCCCCCATCCACTTCTATGGCCTGAAGGAGTGAGCCGACGGGATCGTCGGCCCCACGAGCCGCACGCCTACGACTCCGGCCCCGGCCCCGGCCCCGGCCCCGGCCCCAGGGTCGGCAGGCCCCCATAGTCAATTCACGGCCACGGCTGGTCTCAAGCGAGATTGCCGCTGCTGCTACCGCGCTGAACACGAACTGGCGTGCTCCGGAGCCGTCGATGAGCTATCGCACGATGTCGGCGTGGCCGGCGTGCCGCTGGGTTTCGGAGACCATGCGTACCAGGATGTGATGCAGTGTCACCTCTCGGCGTTCCTCCGGCCACCACGGGGACGTGACCGATCGCGTCGAGGGGCAGCGTCGCGATCGTACTGTTGGAGTGCTCCCACGCCTGGTGGTACAGCCCCACGATCTCTTCGCGCGACTCGCCCGCAGTGGCCCACATGTCCGCTTCGGGTTCCGCCTCCTCCGCATACCACCAGGGCGGCGGCTCTTCGCCGAAGAACGGCCGCCCGGATATCGAAGCAGGTCCGCTTTCGGGTTCGGTTCGACCATGCCGGGCAGTCTGCCACCCAGCACTGACAACCACCGCCGCGTCACGCGCCCTGCACGGTCGCGAGGGGCGGCGGAGGCCGCCGGCACGACGTCTCGCTGCGACATCTACCGCCCTGGGCAGCGCGATGCTGGTCAGGCCGGGCGCAGGGGCAGCCGGTCCTGGAGACCTGCCCGGATGATGGCGGTGCGGGCAACGGACGCGGCCTCGATGCCGACCCCGGTGCCGACCGCGTCCAGCGCCTGGCAGATGCCCAGCAGGGTGAACGCGCCGGCGTTGTCGCAGTAGGTGAGGTCGGACAGGTCCAACATCAGACGACGCTGCTCCTCGGGGCGCGCCGCGACCTGCACGATCGCTTCGCGCAGCAGGATCGCGGTGTCGAAGTCCAGCTCGCCGGCCAGGCATACCAGCACCACCGACCGGCCCGCCGGAACGTGGCGGATCACCAGGCGGGGTCCGGCATCCTTGTCCATGGAAGGCTGCTTTCCTTTCAGCCCGCGGGCGGCGCGGAGTCCGAGAGCTGGGCGGCGAAGAGATCCCGCGGGGCGCGCACCGAGAGCCCGTCGACAGCGGGATGCCTGAGCGGTCCCTCCAGGTGAAACGTACTCGGATCGCGCGCGACGGCCGGCAGTGCCCGCGCGAGGTTCGACAGGAAGGTCCGTGCCTCCGCCTCGCTATCCATGGCCTCAGCACCCTTCCGCCCATCGGCACCCTTGACGGACAACACCCGTCGGGCATTGCCGGAAACGCCTTTCGCCCATCCTCTCGTATTCCGGCTGGCTGGGAGGGCGGAGCCGCGACTTCCAATGGCGAGCACGGTCGCGGCGGCTACGGGCTGTGGCGGCGGCCGTGCGCCTGGAGCGCGGGGCGGGCGCAGAAATGCCAGGCAGTCGCTGATCACGGGCAGTCACTTCCGGACGGGTGTCAGTGGTGCCTGCGCTCGTGTGCGACGTGGATGAACTCGTGGAACGTGTTGACGCTCAGGACCGTGTGCTGGGGGCAGTCAGTCGGCGGGACGCCGTTCGGGAGGGCTGGCTGCACCGGGTCGGCGTGGTGGTGTGCCGCGACCGACAGGGCCGTTTTCTCGTCCATCGGCGTGCCGAGCAGCTGTCCCGTTTCCCAGGGCACTACGAACTCGGGGTCGGGGGTGCTGCCGGAATCGGCGAGTCCCATGAGCAGGCAGCTGCCCGCGAGCTCAGCGAGGAGCTTGGGGTGCGAGCGACAACGTGCTTTCGTTTCAAGTTCCTCAACCGTGGCGGGCTCAGCCCCAAAGAGGTAACGACCTCGGAGGGAATGGGACGAGGGCGAGTTCGGTGCTCGTCCGGCGTCGCGTCGGGTGGGTCGCTGCGCGGACCGGTCTGAGAGCAGGCCGGCGATCGCCAGGGGCATTTCGGCGTAAGCCTCGATCACGGTGTCCGGTGAAGCGTCGTAGAGGTGCCCACTGGTGCAGCTCGGCATTGGTGTGCTCGGCGCAGATCCGGGCCGAGGACCGGCGCCGACGCACTTCGTGCCAGGCCCGCTCGTCACCGTCGCCGTCACCGTCGCCGTCGCCCGCCTCGTCCTTCGGCTTCGAGTGGGATTCCACGCGGTCGCCCAACCCCGTGAACGCTCAAAGTCAGGGGCTAACGCATGGCAGCGGTCACGAGGCCTTCGAGAGCCTCGCGCGGCACTTCCCCTCCGGATACGAGCCGTTCGAAGACCAGGCCGTCGACGCACGTCAGCAGCGTCTGGGCGCGGTTCTCGACGTCCGTCACGCCGTGCCCCGCGAGGAACGAGCGAACGGCCTCGCGGCCGGCGTTCTCGCGGGGGACGAGGATTTCGCGTAGTTCCTGGTCTCGCACGCTCTCAAGGGTGCAGGCGTAGCGGGCGAGTGAGCGGCGGCGGCCCTCGCCGGTGAGCCGTTGATGGGTGAGCAGGGCGAGGCCGTTCACCAGTTCCTCGGCGGTGGGGAGGGGCAGGAGTTGCGCAGCCGTCGTGTGCAGTTCTGCCTGGTCGAGTTCGACGAGGCGTGTGACGAGGCCGGTGAGCAGTGCTGCGCGGGTGCGGAAGTACGCCGATGTGGTGCCGGGCGGCATGTCCGCCCGGCGGTCCACTGCGCGGTGGGTCAGGCCGCGCATCCCTTCGTCGGCGAGTACGTCGAGAGCCGTGTCTGCGAGGAGGGTGCGCCGGTCAGTAGCCATATTGCCTTTCTACACCTGTAGAGGTTCAGGTAAGGTCATTTTTCTACAGGTGTAGAAGACGTGGGGGCTCGTTATGGGTAGCACAGCTGTGGTCGTCGGAGGGGGCATCGGCGGGCTGGCCGCCGCGATCGGACTGCGCCGCATCGGCTGGGAAGTGACGGTCGTCGAGCGCGCATCCGTACTCGACGACGCGGGAGCGGGTATCTCCCTGGCCGCCAACAGCCTCCGGGCGCTGGACGAACTCGGCGTGGGCAAGGCGGTGCGAGAAGCGTCGCGAGGCCAGTACAGCGGCGGCACCCGCACGCCGGAGGGCGGCTGGCTGGCCCGGATGGACGGCGCGGCACTGGAAAAGGCGGTCGGCACACCCATCATGGGCATACCCCGCGCCACCTTGCACCGGCTGCTCCGCGAGGCCCTGCCCGCTGAGACACTGCTGATCGGGGCCGAGGCCGGCCCGGTTCAACAGGTCCGGGCCGGGACGGTTCGAGTCGATTGCGGTGACAGGAGGACCCTGGACGCCGACTTGGTGGTCGCGGCCGACGGCATCGGCAGCAAGCTCCGCCACCGTCTCTTCCCGTCCCATCCCGGCCCGGTCTACAGCGGCTCAACCGTGCTGCGCGCCATCACCGAGCACCCTGTCGCACTGGACACCGACTTCGAGCTGACGTGGGGGCGCGGCGCCGAGTTCGGGCACATCGCCTTCCCCGACGGGCGCGCCGAGTGGCACGCGGTCCTCACCCTTTCGTCAGGGACGCGGTTCGCCGACCCCCTGGCCGAACTGCGCCGACGCTTCCGCGCATGGCACGACCCGATCCCCGCCCTGCTCGACGCGACCCACACCGGTGCCGTGCTGCACCACGACGTCAACGAGTTGCGTACCCCTCTCCCGACGTACACGGTCGGCCGGATCGCGTTGCTCGGCGACGCGGCCCACGCGATGACTCCAAACCTCGGCCAGGGCGCTTGCCAGGCGCTGGAGGACGCGGTCACCCTGGCCGCCGCGCTCGCTGCGGAGCCCACCACGGAAGCCGCGCTCGCCAGGTACGACGCCGAGCGTCGACCACGCAGTCAAGCCGTCGCGCACGCCGCTCGGCAGGCCGGGCGGATGGGCCATCAGCTTTCCCGCCCGCTGCCCGTCGCCCTGCGCAACACGGCGATGCGGCTGACACCCTCCCGCGCCGCCCTGCGCATGATCCTCCGACACCACAACTGGGCTCCGCCCCGCCTGAGTTGATCAGCCCCGGAGTTCGGTAGTGAAGCCCTGGCCGGATGATTTCTCCATCGTCCAGCTGCTCCGCGTGCGCTCACCCGGCGATTCCCTCGTCGCCGCGGGCCCCCACGCGCTGCGCCTGCCACCGAGCACCAGGATGTGGACGTGTTCTACGCTCTCGGGATGAGCGGCGAGCCTCTTCACCTCACGGTCCTGGGCAGCGCTACGCCTTACCCGGGCGTGGACAATCCGTGCTCCGGCTACCTGGTGTCGAGCGGGGACACCCATATCTGGATGGACGCGGGCAGCGGGACGCTCGGCCCGCTCCAGCGTCACGTACGGCTGGACGAACTCGACGCGATCTGGATCTCGCATCTGCACGCCGATCACAGCGCGGACCTGCTCACCGCGTACTACGGCGCCCTGTACGCGGACATCAATCTCGCGGCTCCGATCCCTCTCTACGGCCCGCCGGGCATCGCCGACCGGCTGGCCGACTTCCTCACCAACACTGGTGCTCGTAGCCCGGTCGAAGCCGCCTTTGCGGTAAGCGAGTTGCACGACGGGCATCAGGCGGCCGTCGGCTCGCTCCGACTGACCAGCCGGGCGGTGCCGCACGGCATGCCGGCCTTCGCCGTACGCATCGAGACGGCGGGCACGTCGCTGGTGTACTCCGGGGACACAGCACCGTGCCCGAGCCTCACGGAGCTGGCCGAGGGATGTGACGTGCTGTTGTGCGAAGCCGAGAGCGCACAGGAACCGGTCGAGGGCGAGAAGGTGCACCACACGCCCGAGGATGCCGGTGACACAGCCGGCGCGGCCGGAGCGGGCCGACTGATCGTCACGCATGTCGGCCGTTTCCTCACGCCGCAGCAAGCGGTGGCACGTGCCTCGGCGCGGTTCGACGGTCCCGTCGAACACGCTGCCCCCAATGCCCTCTTCTCAATCGGCTAGGCCGGTGCGGACCGTTGAACCACGGGCCGCAGTCCGCAGTCCGCAGTCCGCAGTCCGCAGTCCGCAGCATCGCACGTCGTGGCCGACTACTTGCCGGCATCCTCGGCGAGGGTGTGAGCGACGAGGGCGTTGGCGTGACCGTGACCAAAACCGTGCTCGGACTTGAGCCAGTTGACCAGTTCCATGTGTTTGCCGAGCGGACTGGTGCGGATCAGTTCCTTCCACTCGGCGATCGGGCGGCCGTACTTCTTCTCGATGGAGGGGAAGTAGCTGGCAGGACCCTTTGTTGCGGTGGCCATCAGTTTCTCGTTCCTTGTTCAGGTCTGGATGGTTGGGCGGTTGGATGGTCGGTCGGCTGATTGTAGGTAGCCGGTGCTGTCACTCATACGACCGGCGGAGACCAGCGAAGTCATCGCCGTGAGCCATGTGATCCAGGTCATGTCGCCATGGGCGCCTCTGCCCAAGTCCTCACTGGGGACTTGGAGTGGCCGAGTCGGGCATGCTGTGGGTGCACTCGCACGCTGCATTTCGACACTTCGACACTTCGATACTTCGACAGCAGGGGGCCGCTCGGTGTTACGCGTTCACTTCACGGCGGAAGACCTCGCCCGGACGCGGGTGGCCGCAACGATCGGCGTCGCTGCGGAGGTCTACTACAGCCTGGAACTGCTGAGGGAGAAACGGCAGCTTCCCAACTTCCGCTCATGGCGGTCCGCGGTCGCCGGTCGGATGGGAGCGGAAACGCGCCCGCTGACGTCCCTGGTTCCCGTGCGCGGTCCGGGACTTGATCTGCTGGCCCTGATGGGTGACGTGCCCTCACTGGACCACGCCGTGGACAACCTCCTCCACGCCCCTACGTCCCGACTGCGACGCGAGTTCGGGAGTCTCGACTTCCATCCCGGACATCTGCCGTGGGCGAGGCGGGTCTCCGAGGGCGACCGCGACGCGCTGCGGGAACTCGCCGAGGCGGTGCGCGCCTGCCACCGGCTGACCGTGGAGCCGTACTGGCATCGAGGGCGCTCGGAACTGGTCGCGCTGACCACCCGTTGCGCGAACCTGATGTTGGAGGGAGGCATCGATCTGCTGCTGCGTTCGGTCTGCGCACCGCTGGTGCGCTGGCGTCCGCCGGTGCTCGAAGCTCCCTACCCGCGCCAAGTCGAGGTGCGCCTCCAGGGAAGGGGGCTGATCATCACGCCCACGATCTTCGCGAAGCACCCGGTGAGCTTTCTGTGGGACCCGCTCGATACCGCCCAGCCGCCCCGGCTGACCGTGCCGGCTCTCCGTCGGCCGCTGATCGGCGCCGGACCGGCAGAGGCGGACGGCTCCGTCGCACGGAACCTGGAGTCGCTGCTCGGCCGCACACGAGCTGCCGCCCTCCTGGCAACAGCGGAAGGCTGCACGACGAGCGAACTGGCCCGTCGCCTCAACGTCACGGCCGCCGCGGCCAGTCAGCACGCGACAGTGCTGCGGAACACGGACCTCATCACCACCAGCCGCCGAGGCGGCTCCGTGCTGCACCTCATCACTCCGCTCGGGCTGGCCCTGCTCCGGAACGGCACCCTGACGGAATCGTGAGATCCGTGGGGGCGCCGCGGTGTCGGACGGGGAACCGCCCGGTCGGGACGGCGACCGGGGGCCGTGCTCGCCCGACAGGGCCTCCTGGCGCTGCTCGGTCGGTTTCGCATCCCTGAGCCACCAGAAGGCCCTGCCCTTATGCGCGCACAGCCGAGTCACCCGGCCGGGCGGAGGTGACGATCACGGACACGGGCCGGGCCGCGCGGAGCTGATCTGGTCATTCATGTTGTATTGGGTGACGTTTCCCGTGTAGGTGGCGGAGACGGGCAGGCATCGCCCCGTGAAGTTGGGCCCCGTATAGACGGACCAGAGCCGGCCATTGCGGTTACGCAGGGACGACGTGATGTTGTCGAAGTCCAAGGGGAGAGTTCTGCGTTCCCCTTGCAGGCCTATGACACGCCCCTGACCGTTGATGTGCTCGAACAGGCAGAAGTTGGGGCTGGCGCACCGGTCGTAACCGGTCGCGTCACCCGTTGCCGG
Source organism: Streptomyces sp. NPDC050732 (assembly GCF_040654255.1). Classification (NCBI taxonomy): domain Bacteria; kingdom Bacillati; phylum Actinomycetota; class Actinomycetes; order Kitasatosporales; family Streptomycetaceae; genus Streptomyces; species Streptomyces sp. NPDC050732. Next base: position 179,226 of record NZ_JBFAHP010000008.1, on the reverse strand, counting down.
TGCTGCTGCCGCGGGCACGGTCAGGGCCGCGAGAATGAGTCCCGCTGCCATTGCCGTGCTGGTGGTCATCGTCCGTAACTTCGATCCGGGCATGTGTACTCCCCTTCAGTCGATGTGCGTTCGGTGGCGGCGGGCGCCGCAAGGGCAAGTGGTCGCAGTCCCCCGTCACCCACTCTTCGCAACGCCTCGTACAGGCCATGTGCGAGCCATTGGCTTCGCTCCCGCACCGCTTCGCATCCTGGGCGAGCCGGCCACCCACGGTCCACCTCTTAAGCCACGGCTTAAAGGGGCAGGGTTCGTGGCGGCAGGCGCAGGCGGCGATCAGGTGCGTACCCTCCGGGGCTACTCGGTGTTACTGTGTACCAGTACTCGGTACTACGAAGTACCGGTGAGGGCCGAGGAGGTCTCGCTTTGGACGACCTGACGGAGATGCTGAAAGGCACGCTCGAAGGATGCGTGCTCGAAATCATCGGCAGCGAGGAGACCTACGGGTATGCCATCACCCGCCGGCTGAACGAGCTCGGCTTCGCCGATGTCGTCGAAGGGACGGTGTACACCATCCTGCTGCGACTGGAGAGGAACAAACTCGTCCAGGTGACGAAACGCCCCTCCGGAGTCGGTCCGCCGCGCAAGTTCTACGCACTCAACGACGCCGGCCGTGAAGAACTCGCGAAGTTCTGGGCGAAATGGCAGTACGTGTCATCGCGTATCAACAAGCTCAAGGAGGGCGGGAAATGAACTTCTGGGAGACCGTCACAGGCAGCGATCTCACCAGGGACTGGAAGGCGTTCGAGGCCCGGGCCGCGGCCCTGCCGGACGACCACCGGGCCGCGTGGGAACAGATAAAGGCCCACCTCTTTCCCCACGGGGACTTCACCGGCCGCAACCTGATGCCGATCCTCGACGCCGCCCTCGGACTGCTCGAAGAAACAGCGGCGGACGGACAGAGCTCCCACGAGGTGCTCGGCGACGACATCCGAGGCTTCTGCACGGCTCTGGCCGGTGGAGAAGGCGCTCGTACCTACCGCGACCGGTGGCGCGAGCAGTTGAACAAGTACGTCGCGAGGAAACTGAACCGGCTGGGAGGCTGACGTGGGTATCCAGGACATCATCGAGGGCAAGAAGCAGTGGCGGGCGCATGTGGCCCGGGTCAAGGCGCTGCCTCCGGACTACCGGATCGTCTATACGGAGATGCAGAAGTACCTGTTCAAGGTCGGGCCGGTCGATCTGCCCGACGGCCCCCTGCTTCCCGGCATCGTCGACTTCTTCGAGGAGGGCGCCGCCTCGGGCAAGGGAGTCCTGCAACTCATCGGCACCGACGTCGCCGCGTTCTGCGACGACCTGATCAAGGACTCACGCACGTACGCGGACGTCTACCAGGAGTCCATCAGCAAGGGCTCCGGCACAGCCGACAAGTAGGCGCGCACGCGCGGGCGGACCCATTTGGCGTTCCGGTGGGCAGAAAGTGGGTCTCCGCCTCGACGCGTGTCCGTAGGGCGGAGCCGAAGGAGGAGGTCGGCGCGAGGTGGTCGAGCAGCGCGTGGGCCTCTTCGCGTAGCGCTGCGACCTGTGCGTGGTAGCGGCGCAGTACCTCCGGGGTGCTCATCAGGGTGCGCAGTTGTTTCCTGACGGCTTCCGAGGAGGGAGCTTCCCGCAGGAGAGCCAGGGCTTGTTGTCGGCTCCGGCCGGACAGGGAATGAAGCAGGTGGACGAGCCGGTAGGTGGGCGTCCGGTTGCGCAGGTCTTCGCCGGGACCATCGCGCAGATCGTCCTCGTCGTTGCGCAATTGCGCCAGCACGCCCAGGACTTGACCGAATCGATGCCACTGGGCGATGTGCTCGGTGGCTCCGGCGGTCGGAGGTGCGGCGCGGGTGGCGAGTCGGGCGGCCATGGAGCAGGCCATGGCGTAAGTGGCCCCGCTCTTGTCACGGTAGACGGCGAGAACGTCCCGAGGAGTGATCTGTTCGGGCTTGTTGAGGAGATCTCCCAGCTGGCCGTTGGTGGCGACGGTCCAGGCTTCGAGGTAGGTCCTGGTCAGGTCGTCGCGGATGTGTTCGGGCGCGTCCACAGTGGCCAAGGCGCGTAGGGGCAGGGCGTATCCGCACTCCAGCGCCGCGGTGAGGGCGGCGCCGCGGGAGAGCCCGTACAGGTGGGATCCGGCGTCCCCGTCGACGAAGTCGTCGAAGGTGTTGGCGGCACGCCACCACAGGGCGTGGGCGGCGGCGACCGGGACGGCCGGGGCGAGGTCGCCGGTCATGGCCGCGTGCACCAGGAACGGCAGGGCGCTTTCCTGGGGGTCCGACCTCCCATGGGTGATGAGCCGGCTGAGGGAGTCCTTCAGATTCGATTGCTGGGGAGGGTAGGCGTTCAGGAGTTCGGCGAGGTACTGGTGTACGTACGGGAGAGTACGGGTCAGGGCAGCTTCCGCGGGGGCGGGCGAGGAAGCGGGCGATACCGATGGGGGCGGCACAGGTGTCTCCATGGGGAGGTGGTGGACGACTTTCGGAGCGCCGCCTTCCAGCAGCCAGCTGTTGGAAGGGTGCGCGTGACCCCGATACTTCGGGTCTGTGCGAAGGTGCCCCCGCCGCCCGCGGACACGTCCTCATTCACCCGCTTGCTCCACATTCAGGCCCCCGTCCGGCGTTCCGCCTGTTCATCACCGGCATCGCTGGCCCGCATGCCGCTGCTCCTGGGACAGCCGACCGTCGTCGTGACGAAGCGATCGTGACGGAGTGAACTCGTGGTGCGGCGCCAGGGTGCGGAGGACGTCGAACTCGTTGCCCTCGGGGTAGGCCATGACCACCCGGTTCCGGCCCGGCCCCTGGCCCACATCCGTCGTGGTGGCGCCGAGCCCGGGCAACCTGGTCACCTCGTGCTCTGTGCAGCCGTCGATCGGGCTGACGTCACCTCAGCCCAGTGCGTCCAACGCATCCGTGATGCGAGTGAGCCAGCGGTCGACGGGGCCCGTGGTGAGTACTCCGCTCCCCGCGCCGGCCAACTGACCGGCGGCGGGCAGCAGGCGTGACCGGACCCTCGCGAGTGCCGTCCGGTCGTCCGAACGCAGGGCCGCCTCCGCCTCCAGGCAGCACAGCGCCTCGTACAGCAGGTCCGGGGGTGGTTCGGGGAGCGCGCGCAGTGCCGCGCGAGCTTGGGCGTGGTGGCCGGTCTCCGCGAGGGCGAGTGCCTCGGCCCAGGGGCGGTGGGGGCCCCAGTCGGCCGTCAGGTCGACGCGGGGCGGCAGCCGGTGCGCCAGGCGCAGGGATACGAGGGCCAGTTGCAAGAGCCCTGTGCGCATGCCCGGCATGCCCGCTCCGTCCAGGGTCGCGGCCGCGGTGCGAAAGGCGGACTCGGCCCCGGGCACGTCGCCTGATGCGGCGAGGCGCAGGGCGTCGTACCACTGGGTGAAGATGCCCACCAGCGGCAGTTCGTGACGTTGTGAAAGCCGGGTCGCCGCGGCGGCGTGCTCGTCGGCGGCCGGGAAGTCGCCGAGTGCGGCGCAGGCCTGCAGGCGGATGAGGTGGCCGAGCACTTCGAAGGTGAACAGGCCGTGTCTGGCGGCGAGTTCGACGAGCTCGGCGCCGATCTCGTCGCGCCGCGGGGCGAGGCCGGCGCGGGTGAAGGACTGCATGAACGTGCCGTTGAGCGCGAAGGCGAGGAGCGCCGGGTCGTCCAGGCGTCGCGCGAGCCGCTCCGCCTCGCGCGCGGCGTCGGGTCCGCGCGGCGTCCTGGCGCCGCGCGTCTCCACCGCGATGGTGGCGAGCAGGCGGCACCGCGTCGCCTCCGGGGCGTCCTCCGGCAGTCTCGCGAAGGTTCGTTCGGCGGCCTCGACGATCTGCCGGGCGAGCTCCGGGTCGTCGCCGCGCGTCCAGATCGCGGGTACGTCGAAGGCGCCGATCACGCGGGCCGTCAGTTCCGGGTCGCCGTACTCCTCGGCCGCTTCGACCGCCGCCATGCGGTGCTTCCGGGCGGCCTCCAGGCCACCGGCGCCGGTCACGGCGAGGCTGCGGATGAGTCCGACCGTCGACTCCAGGCGGGCGCGGGCTCCGGCTTCGACAGTGCGGTCGTACGATGCGGCCGCCTCGCTCCAGAGCCGGGAGGCCGTCACCGACGGGCTGGAGGGATGGGTCGGATGGGAGGGATGGGAGGGATTGGGGTTGTCGGACGGGCCGGAGGGGCCGGACAGACTGGACGGACTGGAGGGGTCCAGGCTCGCGTCCTGCGCGAGGATGTCCGCCTCCAGGCGGCGCAGGCCCGGCCCCGGATCGAGTCCCAGCTCCTCCGCCAGGGTGGCGCGTGCCCTCCGCAGTGTCGCGAGGGCGTCGCCCTGGCGGCCCGTTCGGTACAGCGCGAGGATCAGCAGCTGCCAGGCGTCCTCGCGCCACGGGTGGCGGGCCACGTGTGCGTCGAGGTCGGGTACGGCTTCGGCGGCGCGGCCGAGGCCGAGCACCGCCTCGGCACGCCGCTCGACGGCCAGTGCGCGCAGCTCGGCGAGCCGCGAGCGTTCCGTGCGCGCCCACTCCTCGCCGGCGAACTCGGCATAGGCCGGGCCCCGCCACAGCGCCAGTGCCTCGTCGAGGCGGGGCAGCGCGTCCCGCGGCGGAAGCTCTCGGGCCTGGGCCACGGCCGCCTCGAAGCGCCAGGCGTCCACGGCGTCCGGCTCGGCCCGCAGCGCGTAGCCGGGGCCCTCGGTCACGAGCAGCCGGGCGGGGGCTCTGCGCGGGCGGTCGGGTTCCAGGGCCTTGCGCAGGGCGCCGACGAAGGTCCGTACCGTTCCGAGAGCACGTTCCGGCGGGTCCTCCCACAGGTCGTCGATGAGGCGTGTGACGGGTACGACGTGGCGGCGGGCGACGATCAGGCGGGCCAGGACGGCTCGCTGGCGGGGCCCGCGCAGGGCGAGGGGTCCGTCGGCGTCCCAGGCACCCACGGGGCCGAGCACTCCGAACACGACTTGTGCCGCCCCCGCCCCACTCCTGGCCCCCGTCTCTGTCCCCGTCCCCGTCATGCCCGACACGTGCGGACCACCGTGCTCTCTCTTACAGATCTCTTGCGGAGCTCTTGCTGATCACTTGCTGATTCGCCGGCGGCAAGCTGAAGGCGTCCGCCGCCCGGCGGGCCCGACCCACCCTCGCGGCGGCCCACCGCCCGCCCCATCTTCCCCTCTCGGAGAGCACACCATGACACCGACCGTCCCCGGCTTCGATCATCACCACGTCACCGTCGCGGACGGCGTACGCCTCCACGTCGCCGTCGGCGGCTCCGGCAGCCCCGTCGTACTGCTGCACGGTTTCCCGCAGACGCACCTCATGTGGCGGCACGTCGCGGCCGACCTCGCGGCGCGACACACCGTGATCTGCCCTGACCTGCGCGGGTACGGCGCCAGCGACAAGCCCGTCGACGTCGACGGCTCGACGTACGCCAAGCGCACGATGGCGGCCGACGTCGTCGCGCTCGCCCGTGCCCTCGGCCACGACCGGTTCGCCCTGGCCGGGCACGACCGCGGTGCCCTGGTCGCCGTGCGCACCGCGCTCGACCACCCGGAGGCGGTCACGCACCTCTTGTCCCTCGATGTACTGCCGACCCTCGACATGTGGGACGTCATGCACGGCACGACCGCCGCCGTGGGCTTCCACCTGTACCTGATGGCGCAGCCGCCCGGGCTGCCCGAGCAGTTGATCGGGGCTGCCCCGGACGCGTTCTTCGGCCACTTCCTCGACCTCTGGACGCGCGACGCCGCGGCGATCCCCGCCGACGTACGCGCCGCCTACCTCAAGGCGTCCCGCGAAGCCGTGCCGTCCATCGTCGCCGACTACCGTGCCTCCGCCCACATCGACGTCGAGCACGACCGGGCGGACCGGGATGCGGGCAACCGTCTCACCATGCCGGTGTCCGTGCTCCAGCAGGACTGGGGGTCGGCCCTCGGCTTCGACGCAGCCTCCCTGTGGCGCGCCTGGGCGCCCGACCTCGACCACCGGACGGTCTCCTGCGGCCACTTCATGGCGGAGGAGGATCCGGCGATGGTCAGCGGTGCTGTGCGTGATCTGCTCACCCGGTGAGTGAGCCCCCGTGCCCGGGGGCGCGAGGCCGGTCCGGGCAGCACCCCGGCCAGGTCTTCCAGCCCTCGGACGGGATCCCCAGTCCGGGTCATGCGACGGCATAGGGCCGGTCCGTCGAGGAGCGATTCTTCGCAGGGCTTCATCCGGGCCCCCGGGGGCACACGGGCCTACATGACCCGGGACGGGAAGGGCTTCGGCGAGCTCGGACCATCTCTTGCCAAAGGTGCGTCAGGTCCGTCGATGCCCTTTTGGCTACTGATCGTCGCGCTGGTGGTTCTGGTCGCACTCGCGATCTACGGGATCTCGCGAAAGCGCAGAGGGCGATAGCGGCAGGGAAGGCGTGATCAGTTGGAGCCTGAGTACTGAGATCCTCGCGCGGCGGGTTCACCATCAAGTTGCACTTGATTGTCGAGCAGGCCAGGAGGCTCTATCGATCATGGTGACGGCAAGCCGGCGGCGAAGAATAGGTCGTCCACGAACTGGCCCTAATCACGGGCTTCGACCGGAGACCCGGGGGCACTCCCAACGCCAGCGCCCCTCGTACACCCCAGGAGGAAGCAATGGTCGAAACAATCGCTGCGGGCCGCTGGTATCCCGATGGGGCGGGCGGCCTTGCCATCTTCATCATCGCCATTACGGTACTTGTTGCCATGGTGCTCTATGGTCGCTCAAAGAAGAAACGTTAAAGGAACTCGGGATCCGGCTTCCCCGTATGGGCCCAGGTTCTCATCGTTGTCCTGGTCGTGATTCTTGGAGTCGTCATGGCGACAAAACGGATGCGACAACGTAGGAAAGTGAGAGTCGGGCCTGAGGTCGCTCGACCAGGAAAGGTCTGGTCCCGGGCGGGTGGTTGCGGCGCCTTCGCCGGCTTGGCCGATGAGCCCCATGCAGTAGGTTCTGCCAGATCGATCATGCCGGCGGCAGGTTTTAGGATCTGCAGCATGGCGACAAGACTCGTGCAGATCAATATGAAGGCCCAGGACGACTCCGTGCTCGGCCGGTTCTGGGCGGAGGCGCTCGGGTGGGGTGTCGACAGCGAGGGACCCGGCGTCACCAACCTCGAACCTGTGGGTTTCGCCTACCCCGACCCCGTGGCCGTCTGCATCGACATCGTCGCCCGCCCGGAACCCAAGACGGTGAAGAACCGGGTGCACCTTGATCTGGCCACCACCTCGACCGCTCACCAGAGGGAGTTGGTCGAGCGCCTGAAAGATCTCGGCGCGACACTCGCCGATGTGGGGCAGGGCGATGTCCCCTGGACGGTCATGGCCGACCCGGAGGGCAACGAGTTCTGCGTTCTGGAGCCCCGCCCGGTCTACCAGGCCACCGGGCCGATCGCCGCGGTGGTGGTCGACTGCACCGATCCACGAGAAATGGCCCGGTTCTGGGGTGAGGCGATGGACTGGACGCTGCACGAGGTCAGCCAGGACCACGCGTCCATGCGATCCGCCAAAGGTGTCGGCCCTTACCTGGAGTTCCTCCGCACCCCCGACGCCAAGAGCGTGTGGAACCGCGTCCACCTCGACATCTGCCCCTACCCCGGTGACGACTTGGAAGCAGAAGAAGCCAGACTGCGCGCCTTGGGTGCCACCGACCCCGGTATCGACCAGTCCGCCATCTCCTGGACGGTACTGGCCGACCCGGAAGGCAATGAATTCTGCCTCCTCACTCCTCGCTGAATGCTGAGCAGCGGCTCCGACCGGTTTCGGGTCGGCGGCGAAGACCGCGTGGCGTCAAGGTCCATTCGTTGGGCACACCTTCGGATCCCCGGAAGCCGCAGTAGCGGTAGCGGGTGAAGATGCTCTTGTCATGCCATTCCGAGCGGAGACCCAGGGCCTCGGCAGCCGGCCGCGTGGGCTCAGCCGCCGCGGCGGCCTGCGTGGTGGTCCTCGACGCGGAAGTGCGGCACCACGACGCGCATCCTGGCCGACGCCGGCGCCCAGCGCATCGTGGCCGACACGGACGTGACGAACCGTCCGGTTACCGCGACTTCGCCTCGCGAACGGTGCTCACCGCGTCCTCTCGGCCGTGAACGTCCCGCCACGCGGAGGACGCCCCCCCCCAGCGGGCGGGCCAGGTCGGTCCCCCTTCCACCGGTGTGACGCGAGCACGCTCCGTGCCGCCGCGTCAGCGCACGTGGTGCAGGAAGACGTCAGCCGTACCGTTGGTGTCGTCGGGGGCGAGGTTGCCGGCCGGGGAGTCGAACACCACCGCGCCGCCGTCATCGGTGACGCCGGTCCTGCGCCCCGGTGCGGTGTCCTCCGACACCGGTTCGCTCTCGCCGCTGACGAGGCGCACCTCCCCGGTCACCATGTCCCGCAGGAAGACGTCCGCGCTGCTGTCGCCGTCGTCAGGCGTGAGGTTGGAGGCGGCGGAGGTGAAGGCGGCGTAGCGTCCGTTCCGGCTCAGGGAGACGCCGTCGCTGTTGCCGTTGGCCGGGGTGCCGTCCTGGGCGGCGCTCACCAGCCGCATGCGCTTCGTCTCGCGGTCGTAGAGGAAGACGTTGTGCGGGCTGGTCGGGGCCGCGCCCTCGGGCCGGAGGACCCTGGAGGCCGACGTGAACGCGACGTGGCGGGCGTCGCCGCTCAGGGCGGCGCCCCAGGACGGCGTCTTGCGGTTGTAGGCGTGGGGGACGCTGATGAGTTCCGTCGTGCTCTTCTCGCGGTCGCGCAGGAAGATGTCCGTCGCGGAGGAGTGGTCCTCCACAGCGGCCAGGTTCGACGTGTTGGAGGTGAAGGCGAGGTACCGGCCGCCGGAGTCGCCCGCGAACGCCGGGCCGAACGCGTCGCCCTCGCCGTGCCGGCCCGCGTCGGTGAGCTGCGCCAGCTGCGTGGTCTTCTCCTTGCGGTCGTAGAGGAAAACGTCGTCCCGTTCGTTGGCGTCCCCCGGGACGAGGTCCTCGGCGCCCGACGCGTAGGCGATGTAGCGGCCGTCGCCGCTGACCGCGGGGTCGTACGTCAGGTGGGAGCGCAGCCCGTCGTAGGACGCGCCCGTGGGGCTGATGCGTTGGGTCCTGCCGGTGCTCCGGTCGTGCAGGAAGACGTCGTCGAGGTCGTTGGGGTCCCCTCGTACGAGATCGTCGGCCGTGGAGGTGAAGACCACGTACCGCCCGTCGGGACTGATCGAGACCTCCCGTACGACACCGTGGCTCGCCTTGCCGTTGCTCTTGACGCTGACGCGTTCCGTCGTGCCGGTGCGCAGGTCGCGGACGAAGGCGTCGGGGGTGCCGTTGGTGTCGTTCGCGACGAGGTTCCGGGAGGCCGAGACGAACGCGACGTAGCGGCCGTCGGCACTGACGGCGGGGTTCGTGGAGGCGGCGTTGCCCTGGGCACCTCCCGGTCCGACACTGATCCGCTCGGTGCGCGGCACGGAGGCCTCGGCGGCGGTCGCTCCCGCGGGTGAGAGCACGGTCATGACGCAGAGGGCGGCGAGCGTGGCGCCCGCGGCCCGCGTGGCCCTCACGCGCTGATGAGCAGTCATCGGTGCCTCCCGTGTGGCGTGGTCTCCGTGTGCCGTGGTCTCCCGCGGAGAGCTCTGCCTTCCTCTGCCGGTGCGGGCGGGCCGGCCGGGGAAGGCAGAGCGAACACCGTGCGACTCCGGGGGTCAACGTGCCGCGTGCCCTCCGCCGGTGTGGATGCGTCGGTTGCATCAGCCGGGCAGGGCGCTTCGGCGGACTTTCTGTGCCGTAGTCACGCGGAATGGGCAACCATCGCCGTATCCGCCGACCGTTCCCCTGTCGGCTGAGCCCTGTGGCCCACCGCCTGTGGCCCGTCGCTGTCGGATGCCAGATCTCGGCTGTCGGCTGTCGGCTGTCGCGGACCGTTCACCCCCACGACACCGGTGATTTCGCCGATGTCCGCACGCCGTCACCGGCGCCACGGTGAGACCCCCGACGAACACGGCGGCCTCACCGGGAGCCGGGACGCACCTCTCCCCTCCCGCCTGGTTCCGCCACGAACGAGAGGACCCCTCCGTGCAGCTGCACGTCTTCTCCCGCCCTGTCGTACGCGCCTGTCTGGCCGCGGCGGTCGCCACCGCCGGCCTCCTCGGCACCGGCCTCGCGCCCGGAGCCCAGGCCGCCGCCGAGAACCCCTACGAACGCGGCCCCGCACCGACCGTCTCCAGCATCGAGGCCACCCGCGGCCCCTACGCCGTCTCGCAGACCGACGTCTCCTCACTCGCCGTGTCCGGCTTCGGCGGCGGCACCGTCTACTACCCGACGTCCACCGCCGACGGCACGTTCGGCGCGGTCGTCATATCGCCGGGCTTCACCGCCTACCAGTCGAGCATCGCCTGGCTCGGACCGCGGCTCGCCTCGCAGGGCTTCGTGGTGTTCACGATCGACACCCTCACCACCCTCGACCAGCCCGACAGCCGGGGGCGGCAACTCCTCGCCGCACTCGACTATCTGACGAAGTCGAGCTCGGTGCGCGGCCGGGTCGACGCCTCCCGCCTCGGCGTGATGGGCCACTCGATGGGCGGTGGCGGCAGCCTGGAGGCGGCCAAGAGCCGTACGTCGCTGAAGGCGGCGATTCCGCTGACCGGCTGGAACGTCGACAAGACCTGGCCCGAGCTGCGCACCCCGACGCTGATCGTCGGTGCGGACGGCGACAGCGTGGCACCGGTCTCCAGCCACTCCGAGCCGTTCTACGAGTCGTTGCCGGGGTCCCTCGACAAGGCGTACCTGGAGCTCAACAACGCCAGTCACTTCACGCCGAACTCGTCCAACACGACGATCGCGAAGTACAGCATCTCCTGGCTGAAGCGGTTCATCGACAACGACACCCGCTACGAGCAGTTCCTCTGTCCGCTGCCGAGGCCGAGTCTCACGATCGAGGAGTACCGGGGCAACTGCCCGCACGGCGCGTAGTGCTGACGGGCCATCACCCCCTTGAGGCACCCTCCGTCGTCCGTCGCCCGGAAGCCCGGTGCGACGGACGGCGTGTGCGTCTTCCCGGCCTCCTCGATTGTGCCCGTGCACACCCGGACGCGGGTGTCGCTGGGGGCCGGCCCAGTGCGGCGGACGCAGGGCTTCCGGCGGGTGTTACGCGGAAGTAACGTGCGGGCGTGACCCTTTCCCCGTCCATACCCGGCCCCCTCACGGCCCCCGAGCTCCACGGGCGTGGCGCGGCGATCACAGCCGTGAAGTCCCTGGTGGAAGGCGTGCGGGCCGGTCGAGGCGGCGTGCTCGTGCTGACCTCGCCACCCGGCCTCGGCCGGACGGCGCTGGTGGAGTACGCACGGGCGATCTGCGGCTCGATGCCGTCGGTGCAGCTGACCGCAGCATCGGCCGCACCGAGGGCATCGGACGAGCGGGAGGGGCTGGTGCCTTTGGCCCCTGAGCCGGAGAGGCCACAGCTGGTCTGCGTCGACGACGCGCACAAGTGGGATCCCGCGTCCCGGGCCGCCCTCGCCACGGAGCTGCGCCGCCTCACCGCCGCGGCCCCCGTGGCCGTACTGCTCACTCTCGCTGAACACCCCAATGGGGCAGACGAGTTCGCGGGGCTGCCGACCCTGCGTCTCGGGCCGCTCGACGACGGCGCGGCCGCCGCCCTGCTCGACCGGCTCACCCAAAGCTCCGCCGACCCCGTCGTCGGCGCGTGGCTGATCCGCGAGGCCGTGGGCAACCCCCGCCTGCTCACCGCGCTCGTCGCGGCCCTCACCCCCGACCAGCTGGCCGGGCGCACCCCGCTGCCCGATCCCCTGCCCGGCGGAGAGGACCTCCTCGCCGACTACGCCGCCTCGGTCCGCGTCGACGAGCTGCCCGGCAGCGCCCGCGCCCTGCTGCTGCTCGCCGCGGCGGCCGGTGAGCACGAGGCCGACGGGGCGGGCGCGGAACTCGCCCTGGTGCTGCGGGCCGGCGGTACCGCCGTCGGGCTGGCGTCCGCCGAAGCCGCCGGGGCCGTCGTCGGAACGGGCGGTCGTATCCACTTCACCCACCCGTTGCTGCGCCGAGCCGTTCTGCGCCGAGCCCCCCTCGCGCGCCGAAGAGCCGCCCATGTCCGCCTGGCCGAATTCTGCCGCGACCGCTTCTCCCACCTGGTCCAGCTCGCCTGCGCGGTCGAAGGCCACGACGCGCGGCTCGCCGCATCCCTCGCCGCGGAGGCGACCGCGGACCGGCCGCACACCCAGCGATCCGCCGCCCTGGCCCGCGCCGCGGCACTCACCGCCGACGCGGAGTCCCGCACCGACCGGCTCGCCGAGGCCGCGGAAGCGGCCCGGCTGGCGGGGGATCCCGTGCGGGCCCGTGCCTTGCTGGCCCGCGTCGGGGCCGTCCCCGCCCATGGTGGCGTCCACCGGGTGCACGGACTGCTCGCCCTCGCCGACGGCCCCGCCGACGACGCCAGGGAGTCCCTGTTCACCGCCGCCGCGCTGCTCCCTCCCGAGCAGGCCCGGCACGCGCTGATCGGCGCGGCGGACGCGGCCTGGGCGATGGGCGATGCCGCCGCCTACCGGGAGGCCATGACGCGTTTGCCGTCCTGCGCCGACGACCCGGCCCTGGAGGCGTACCGCGTCGGAATGTGCGCGGTCCTGTCGGGCCGCATGGCAGAGGGCCACGCCGTCCTGCGCCGCTGCCTGGACGGGCTGCCCGGCCGGGGCGAACCGGCCGGACTGCTGCGCGCCGCTGTCGCCGCCCTGGTGGTCGGCGAGGTCGAGACCGCCTGCGAGGCCGGGACCAGGGCCCTCGCGGCCGTACGCGCCTACGGCCCCGAAGTCCTCCTGCCACGGGCCCTGGAGCGGCTGGCCTACGGAGAACTGCGCGCGGGCCGCCACACCCGCGCCCGGGCCCATGCCCTCGAAGGTCTCAGAGCCGCGCAGCGCCTCACGCAGCCCAATGTCGCGGTCTCCCTGCACGCCGTTCTCGCGCTCGCCGCGTCCGTGGAGGGCGACGCCGAAGCCTGTGCCGAGCACGCGGCCGCCGCTGCGGCGGGCGCGGGACCGCACGGACTCGCCCAGGCCGCCACCCTCTCCGTCTGGGCCGTCGCCCGCTCGGACCTCGCCGCGGGGCGCCCGGCCGACGCGGCGGCACGGCTCGCACCGCTGGTCGCCCCGGGGCCGCGCCGCGGCCACTTCGCCGTTCGGATGCTCGCTGTCCCCTGCTTCGTGGAAGCGGCCGTCCAGGCCGGCCGGACGTCGGAGGCCCGGCAGGCCACGGAGGAGTTCACGCGCTGGACGGAGGCCACGGCAGACCCGCTCGCCCCCGCTCAACTGGCGCGCTGCCAAGCCCTCTTGGCGCCGCCCCACCTGGCAGCCGCGGCGTACGAGCGCGCGCTCGCGCACCACGACCGCATGCCGGGTGAGTTCGAACGCGGCCTTACGCAGCTGCTGTACGGCCAGCACCTGCGCCGCAGACGCCGTACCCGCGAGGCGCGCGGCCCGCTCCGTGACGCGCTGGTCGCCTTCGAGCGGTGCGGGGCACGGGCCTGGGCCGACCGCAGCCGCGGTGAACTGCGCGCCGCGGGCGAGGCGGTGGGCGTGGCGGTCGCGGTGGCCGGAGAGCCGGGGCCACGGGGACCGCTGGACGCGCTGACTCCGCAGCAGCAGCGCATCGCGCGGCATGTGGCGGAGGGCGCCACCAACCGGGAGGTCGCGGTGCGTCTTTCGGTGAGCCACCGCACCGTCGACCACCACCTGCGCAATGTGTTCGCCGCCCTGGGTGTACGTTCCCGCGTCGAGCTGTCGCGCTTGCTCGCCGGAGGCGAAGGAGCACGGTCGGACCGGGGTGCCGCCACGCTCCGAACGTCACCGACCACGTAGCCGTGGGCCGTAGGCCGTAACTCGCTGCGGCACCGGCACCGGCTACAGCTACGGCGCGGAGCGTGTGGGTACTCGCGCAGGGCGGGGCCGTCGCAGCTGGGCACGGCCGGTTGCCCGGTACCAGGAGGCGGCCACGACGACGGCGAGCGCCGCTTCGGCCAAGTCGCCGCCGTAGTACATGACTTGGGCGCCGGTATGCAGATCTGCCGTGGCGAACGAGGTGCCGGGCGGTGCCGTCGCGTACAGGGTCTTGGCCAGTACGGCATGTGCGGCGCCGGCGGCCAGCAGGGTCGCCCCGCGCGCGGCAAGGCTCCAACGGTGGCGGACGGGGTCGAGTTGGCAGACGGCGAAGGCGAACAGCAGCCCGGCCGCGAGGACATGGGCGTGTACGACGGCGTGCAGCCATGGCTCGTGCCGCATGGCCGCGAACAGCTCCGTGCGGTACAGGAGCCACAGCCCTCCGATGTCGAGCAGGGCCGCCAGCGGCGGGAAGAGCAGCCAGGTGACGGGGCGGGAGCGGGCCAGGGCCAGCAGTCCCCTGCGTGCCGTGCCGGGTGCCAGCGTGCGCAGGGTGAGGGTGAGGGGGCGGGCCAGGACGAGCAGCACGGGGGCCGCCATGCCGACGATCAGGTGCTGGACCATGTGGGCGGTGAACGGTCCGCCCGGCAGCGGGCCCACCGCCGCCCAGGCCACACCGCAGCAGCCGACGGAGAACGAGACGTCCCGCCACCAGGGCCACTCGTCCCCGCGTTGCCGCAGCCGCCCTGCGGCCAGCAGGTACACCACGGCCATCAGCAGCGCGGCCGCCGCCGACAGCAGCTCGATGGGCCCCGGGCCGGGGTGGGGCCCGATACCCGGGCCCGGATGGACATGTGCGAGGGTCACGACGCCGAGTCCACCCTGCCACTGTCGCTGCCGCTCCCCCTGCCGCGGGTCGCGCGGACCGCCAGCACCAGGCCGGTCAGCAGCAACACCAGGCCCGCCAGGTTCCACGACCAGTCGTACGGGGTGACGTCCACGCCGTAGCGGACCTGGTGCAGGCGCAGCAGCTTGTGGTCCACGATTCCGTCGTACAACTGGAAGATCCCGAGGCCGAGGAAGAACCCGGCCCGAGCATGGGCCGGGGTCAGGGCGCGGCGGCGGCACAGATCGGCGTACAGGAAGAAGCCGGCGACCAGGCCCAGCAACTCACCGGTGTGCAGCAGCCCGTCCGACATCAGGCCCGTGCCGGAAGTGGAGCGGTCGTAGAAGTGGTGCCAGTGCAGGATCTGGTGGAAGACGATCTCGTCCACCGCCGCCATCACCGCCACCCCGAGCACGCCGCACACCACCATCGACCTGCGCGGCTCGCGCCTCGTCCCGGGGGCGGCCGGGTGCGGACGGGCCGATGCGTTCATGGATCTGCCCTACTTTCTTGTGTTGGGCTTTCTTGTGCTGGACTTTCTTGTGCTGGGTTCGCATTTCTCGGGTGGGTTCGAGCTGATCATTCGTAAGGTCGGCGGGACCACGCCTACCCCTGACGCGCTACCCCGGCCCGTGGGTCCCGGCATCCGGGTGAGGCGCCCGGCGAGCGGGTGGAGTCCGTCCCGATCCGGTGGGTCAGGGCGCCGGCATCGGGTACCCGGAACGGCATGATCAAGCGTGCGTTGTGGCAAGGACTGGTCGCGGGGACCGCCGGGGGTGTCGTGATGACGCTCGGCGAGAAGATCGAGCAGGCCATCACCGGACGACCTGACTCACACGTGCCCGCACGGACCCTCCAACGTCTGACCGGCCTGCCGGAACGCCCCGGCCGACAACCCCTCCGGGTGAACTGGGCCATGCACTTCGGCCAGGCCGCCCTCCTCGGTGTGCTGCGGTCGGTCATGGCCCAGTCCGGGCTGCGCGGGCCGGCGGCTTCGGCGCAGTTCACCGTCGTGCGCCTCACGAACGACCAGATCCTTGAGAACGCCACCGGCGTCGGCGCCCCACCGCCCACCTGGCCCCGCAAGGAACTCGTCGTCGACGTGCTGCACAAGGCCGTCTACGCCTTCGCCACCGGCGCCGTCGCCGACGCCCTGGCCGCACGAGGAGGCCCCGGCCCCGGTCAACGCCACGCCTCCCTCCGCCCCGGCCGCCGCGCCGACGTGGGCCCCCTCCCCCGCGGCGACGCATACGGCCGCTGACGCAGAACGCCTCCGGCGCTGCACCGGCATTGGCTGGATCCGAACGTGATCGCCGTTCTGCAACAGCCTTCAACAGCCTTTGAGGGCACCATTGCGTCCATGCCCGAGAAGCTGTGCGAACGCTGCGAAATGATCGTTGGGATGGGCTGCGCCTGCCCGACCGACGGCCGCGCGCCGAAGGCGCTGGACCCTTCCCGCTCAGGCCCGGCGGCAGGGCCGGATGTCACGTGCGACAAGATCCTCATCTCGCCCACTGACATGGCCCACATCCCTGGCGCTTGCGTGCATTACGCCGACGGCCCTCTCGACGAGGCAGGGTGGGGCTGGGTCTCCGGTGCGGGCACGGACGTCTGGACTCGCATCAGTGGAGGGAACCCGCTCCAGGCCACGGCAGGCAACACTTCGCGTCGGGCGATGACGCGGTGCGCCCACTGCGCGGAGTTCCTCGGCTTCCCCTGACCGGGAGGGGAGGACGAGGGGAAGACTCGGGAAGGACAAGGAAAGGGAGCGGCGACCCGTACCGACTCGTGCCGTGGTGTTCACCGTTCCGTCGTGCCGAGGGCGGCGGTGAGCCATGTCCGTGCCAGGACCATCGGGCGTGATCGAGAGCCCCGTTCCGCAACCGCAGGAGCCGATGCCGACGCCGATGCCGCAAGGCGTCGCCGTGTGGAATTCGACGGCCGTCGGCCCATGGCTGGAAGCCCGGCCCGCCGTGTGGTCCCACCCCCTGCCCGCCGTACTGGCCCTGGCCTGCGCGCTCGTCGCGGCGACGGGTTTCCCGCGCATGGACGCCCACCTCTGCGGCCGGCTCGATCCGTGTGAGCCCCGATGGTGGGTCACCGCCCACCTCGCTCTTTCGGGTGTGGTCGTCTTCCGTTGGCTTTGGCGCCTGCCGCACCTGGCGGCGTCCGTACTACCGCTCATCGTCCTCGGTGTGGCGCTGCAGCCGCAGATATCCACGGCGGCCCGCACCGCCGTCGCCCTGGCGGGCGGATACGCGTTCGCGGGCTGCCTGCACCGCCGTCTGGTCGCCCGCAAGCAGCGGACGCTCGCTCTCGACGCAGCCGGTCCGCTGCGGCTACCGGTGCCGAAGGACGTCGATACCCGCGGTCGCGGCGGTTCAGACCTCGGTTGCGGCATCCCGATCCTCGGGTTCGCCGTGCTCGCTCTCGTGCTGTCGGCCCTGGGAAGCGGCCTGCTGCTGAGTGCCGAGAACTGGCGGCTCACCGCGGTCCTCACCCTGGCGGTGGGGTTGCACTGGGGCGGGTCGGGCCTGGCGGGGTGGCACGGGATCGCAGCGTTGCGCAGGTCACCGGTGCCCGTGCTGCGGGTGCTCCTGCGGGCCGGTGGCGGTTCGGACGACCGGCGTACGGACGTCTTCGCGGCGGATGACACCGCAGGCGGGTCGCCCGTCTTCTCCTGCCGTACCACTCTTCCCAAGGACGGCACGTTGCAGGAGGCGGTGCTGTACGGAGCTCCGCACACCGGCGGCGAACTGGTCCTCCTGACGGGCGGGGGCTCCGGGCACACCACGAAACCGGTACGGCCCCAGTACCGCGCCGAACCGGCGGCCGAGACCTGGCAGACCGGTGCGGCACCGGTTCGGTGGAGGGCCGGGCCCGGGGTGCGTGCGATCGTGCTGGGGTACCTGGCGGTACTGACGCTCGTAACCGTCGGCCTCCACTTCCACGAAACCGAATCCCGGCACGTCCATGCCCTCGCCTTTCTCGTCGCGGCGTCGGCGCTGCCCGTGGTCACCCTGCTCAACTGGCAGGTCGTGGCCGACTGTCACGGCCTCCGGGTCACTGGCACATTCACGGTTCATCATGTGCCGTGGAACGAGTTCCGCGGCGTCAGCGCGGAAGAGCGCGGCTTCCGAATCCGCTGCGCCACCGACCGTGACATCGACATCTACGGTGTCCTGCCCGCACGTTGGCTTGCCGAACTGCTGCCCCGGCGCCCGCGGGCACGGGCCGCGTTGGACGGAATCCGCTCATTGGCAGCCGACCCCGCACTCCGCCCGACCGAGGCCGCTCCCGCGCCCGGACGGTACGCACGGGCAGCCGGGCCGGCAATCGCCGCCTACTGCTCGGTGCTGATCGTCACCCTGCTGCTCTCCCTCTGACGCCGCCGGCACGGGCTCTGAAGCCGTGTCACATCTCCGTCGGCGCGGAAAGCGGGTGGCTGGGCGGCGGTCCGCGGTGGTGCGCGAGGTCGGCGCACATGATGTCGATGGTTTCGGGCGTCACGTGGGGCATGGTGAGCAGGTGGGCTCGGTGGTTTTGGGCGGCGAGGTGCCAGCGATTGCAGACTTCGGTCGGGGGCCGGTCGAAGGTGACGGTGATCGAGTGCGGCACGTGCCGGGGGTTGGCGCCGACACGCGCCAAGGCTCCGACGGCGTGGGCGGCGGTGTCGCGACATCGTCGGGCCTGGCTCCGGAGGCCTTCGGTGCCCAGTTCGTGCAGGCGTTTCCACAGCAGCACGGCGGCGAGACCGCTGCGTGAGCAGTCGAGCGTATGGTCGCTGGAGCCCAAGTACTCGTCCGCGGCGAGCGGGGGCAGGAGGTGCCGGGGGGTGACGACGATGCCGCAGGGCACGGGGCAGCCGATGAATTTGTGACCGCTGACGGAGACGGAGTCGGCGCCGTGCCGCAGATTCCAGGGAAGCTCGACAGGGGCGAACGCGGCGAGGAGGCCGCCCAGGGCGGCGTCGGAGTGCACGTGGGTGTCGCCCGCGGCGCGGGCCGCGCGACGCAGTGCGGCTACGTCGTCGAAAGCTCCGGTCATGGTGGTACCCACGGTGGCCACGATCACTGCTCCGCTCGGGGAACGGCCGGCGCGCGCGTCGTGTGCCCCGCGTTCCTCGCAGGCCATGCGCAGGGCATCGGGATCCATGGCGCCATCGGCGTCGCTGGGTACCACGACGAGTTCCATCCGCAGCAGACCGGCAGCTTTGCGGACGCCGTAGTGGGCCTGGTCCGAGGCGTAGACGGGGGCGTTGGGAAGTCGGTGGCGTCCCAGGCTCAGGCCGAAGAGCAGCCCTTCGCTGCCTCCGCTGGTCACGTACCCGTAAGTGTCGGCGGGGTCGCCTTCCGCCAGCCGGGTGAACCACGCGATGGTCGCGTTCTCGAACGGCTTGGCGTGCAGGCCTGCCGGGTCCCCGCCGCACGGGTCGCCCGCGTTGTTGATGAGGACCGGCAGCAGGGGGCCGCAGGCGGTGTGATCGAAATCCAGGTTGGCGGGATAGCCGAGGAAACGGGTCGAGGTTCGGTGGAGCCGTTCCGTGAGGGACAGGAGGATGTCTTCGGCGTGGCCGTCGGGCGAGGGCCGGTCGCCAATGGTCAGCACGTCCGCACCGCTCATCCGGCATGCCTCCGCCTTCTCGCACACCCTCTGCGCCCTCCGCGCCCTCTGCACCCTGCCACAAAACGCCATTAAGGGCTTATTGGGATATATAGGCTATAACGGCGTTATTGCAGGATGGCACAGACGGGCGCCGTTGTCGGCTCCGGGCACGGGCAGGGGCACAGACACGGGCATGACCGCGGCGGAGCGGAGTTCGGCTTGACGCAAGCAAAGCCACCAGGCCGGGCGGACGTACGCGCCCTCATCGACCGGCTCGCCGCCCAGGGCATCGACACCGTTCGCGTTTCTTTCCCCGATCTGCGGTCCACCGATCGCGGCCGGGACATTCTCGTGGGGCACCTCGAAGCGGCCTGCGCGCGGGGGCTGACCTTCAGCCGCGCCATCTACCGGGCCACCTCCGAGGGTGCGGTCGCGGATGTTCCCGGCGACTCGTTGGCCGGCTGGCCCGACATGCACGTCCATCCCGATCTGGACACTCTGGTTCCGCTGCCTTGGGAGCCTGGGGTCGCGTGGTGCCTGGGCGATCCCCGCGAGCCCGTAGAGGGCGGCGCCGCGCTGCCGGAATCGCCGCGCGAGGTCCTTCGCCGAGTGATCGCGCCGGACGCCGGGGCCCGGGTGCGGACCGTGGTCGGACCGGAGCTCGAATACTTCCTGCTCGATCCCGCTCCCGAAGCGCCAGGGGGATGGCGGCGCTACGGCGGCACGAGAGGCAACGTCTACAGCAGCGGGCGCAGAGGAGACCCGGACTGCCACCTTCTGACCACCATGCGCCACCTGCACCACCTGGGTATCGGTGTCACGGCCGGCAATCAGGAGGCCGGCGAAGGACAGTTCGAGATCAACCTGCAGCACGACGAGGCCCTTCGAGCGGCGGACCACGCCTATCTGTTCAAAGTGGCCGTACGAGAACTGGCCCGCAAGGAAGGCCGGCTGGCCACCTTCATGGCCAAGCCCTTCAACGACGGCGGAACCTCCGGCTTTCATCTCCACGTCTCCTGCACCGACGCGGCCGGCCGAAATCTCTTCGACGACCCCCGGGGGCCCTACGGTCTGTCGGCCAGAGCCCGCTACGCGATGGCAGGGCTCCTGCGGCACGCGCCCGCCCTCACGGCCCTGCTGAACCCCACGGTCAACTCCTATCGACGCCTGGGCCAGGACCCGACCGCACCCCGCGCCGGGGACTGGGGGCTGGACCGACGCGATGCCATGATCCGCATTCCCACGAGCCGCGGAGACGCCACCCGCCTGGAACTGCGGCTGGGAGACGCCTCGGCCAACCCCTACCTGGCCGTAGCCGGCCTGGTCGCCGCCCTGCGCCTGGGCATCGAGGCCGAAGAGGAACCGCCACCACCCGGTCGGGCCTCGGATACTGACGCCAACACATTCCTGCCGCTACCCGGGAACCTCGCGGCGGCGCTCGACGCTCTGGAGGCCGACAGCGAACTCACGGATCGTCTCGGTAAGAAGTTCACCGGCATCTACATCGCGGGCAAGCGTCACGAGTATCGGAAATTCCAGGAACACGTCACAGACTGGGAGTTCGCCGAGTACAGCGAGCGCGCCTGACCTCTCGGCGATGCCGTCGGTCGTCGGTGGTCACCGTGGCTGCTGTTCGGCGATGACCGCCCAGTCGTCCGTCCCGCGACCGTCGGCGATGGCCTCGTCGAAGACGGTGCGCAGCAGTTCGCCGATCGGGAGCGGGATGTCTTGGCCGGTCGCTGCGTCGAGGGCCAGGTGGAGGTCCTTGCGGCCCAGGTCCGTGGTGAATCCGGCCGGCTGGTAGCGCCGTTCGGCGATCATCGAGCCGTAGCCGGTGTAGACGGGGCCGGGGAAGAGTGTTGAGGTCAGCAGCTCGACCAGCTGCCCGGAGTCGACGCCGGCGCCTTCCGCGACGCTGACGGCCTCGCCCAGCGACTGGATCGCGCAGGCGATCAGGTAGTTCCCGAGGATCTTCACGATGTTGGCCTGCTCGGGACGGTCGCCGAGTCGCCAGGTCCGCGAGCCGATGACGTCGAGGAACGGCTGCACGCGGTCGAGCAGCGCAGGCTCCCCGGCCGCAAGAACGTTGAGTGCTCCGGCTTCGGCGACCGGGACACGGCCGAAGACCGGTGCCGCGACGTATCCGACACCATGCTCGGCGTGCACCGCGCCCGCCCGGCGAGCCAGGTCCGTACTCACCGTGGCGAGGTTGACGTGAACGGTCCCGCCCGGGGTCCGAGCGAGGACACCGGAGTCGATGAACGTCTCGGCGACGGCCCGGTCGTCGGACAGCATCGAGAAGACCACGGGCGATCGCATGGCCTCCGGGACCGAGGCGGCGCGACGGGCACCCGCCGCGGCGAGTTCGTCCGCGGGCTCGTCGGAGCGGTTCCACACCACGACGTCGTGGCCGGCCTTCAACAGGTTGCGCGCGATGGGCTTCCCCATGGCTCCCAGACCGATGACCGCGATACCGCTCACGCCAAGCACCCTCTCCATTGAACCGTCTGAAGGAGTTCAAAGGATGCCATGGAGTTACGATCACAGCGAACCGTCTGAAGCGGTTCGACGGGTGTGTTGTCGCTCACTGTCCCCGCGGAGGTTGGAATGGCCGAGGATGCACGTCGTGTGTTCCGGATGGACAACGAGGTTCTGGCGTTTCGGTTCACCGCCACCGTGAGCGATCGCGCCGGCCTGACGCCGAGAGAGCGGCTGACCGATCCCGCACGACTGAGGATGTGGCTCCGGGCCACAGGGCTCGACATCGCGGACGTGTCGCCGACCGATCTGGAGGGCGCTGTCGGACTGCGCGAGGCGATCCACCGCGTCGGATCGGCGATCGCCGCAGGTGAACAGCCCGACTCCGAGGATGTCCGCACCCTCAACACCTTTTCCGCCGCTGGGCACGCGAAGGCCGCACTGGAACACGGACGCGCGGGATGGCACCTGACGGAGACGACCCCTGTCGGCGACGCCCTCGGGGTCCTGGCCACGGATGCCATCCGCATCCTCGGGGGCCCCGACCGCGGCCGCGTCAAGAGCTGCGAAGGCCCCCGATGCGCGGGGCTGTTCCTCGACACCAGCCGTGCGGCCAACCGCCGTTGGTGCTCGATGAACACCTGCGGCAACAAGGTCAAGAAGGCGCGAATCAACGCGGGCCGACCTGGCGGAGCGGCGATCGGGCCCGTCGACGAGGTCACCTCCCGCGACGACGCCTAGGAAGTCCGGGCACGCGGGAGGGGCGACCGTCGCGCGCCGCACACTTCGTGGGGCTCTTCGGCCCAAGGGGCGTCGCTCGTTCGAAGGTGAGGGGTGTTTCTCCAGGTAGAGGTCTCGGGCGGTCGGGGACGATGCCGGTGCCGCTGCCCTCGTGAGGGCGCCCAACTCCGCAGAGGTGGCCGTTCATGATCCTCATCATCGTCGTCGCTGTCCTGGCTCTGCTGGCGGGCCTGGCCGCCAATCGCTACCTGCGGCCCCGGCTCGTGAGTGAGGACGACGACGCCGGCATGTGCGTCAAGGACCTGGTCGGCCCGCTGCTGACGCTGACCGTGCTGCTGCTGGCCTTCGTCCTGGTCACCGCCAACGGCTCCTACGGAAAGGCCGAGGTCGCCGCGCGCGGCGAGGCCCGGGCCGTCGACCAGCTCGTGGAGAGCGCCGAGTACGCGCCCGAAGCGCAGCGGGCGAAGATCCAGGCGGATGCCGTCTGCTACGCCCGCGCCGTCCGCCAGCGGGAATGGCCCGCCATGGCCGACGGGAAGGGCTCGCGGGCCCCCAGTGTCTGGTCCACCGACCTGCGCCGCGTCTTTCGCGAGGTCGAGGGCAAACCGGTCTTCGGCATGCTGGTCGGCGCCGACACCAAGCGCTCCGACGAGCGTGAGGAGCGCCTGACCCAGGCCACCGCGAGCATCCCCGGCGCGATCCTGTGGTTCCTGCTCGCCACCCTGGTCATCACCGTGATGGCCCTGGGCACGTGCATCCCCCGACGCAACAACCGCGGGCAGATCATCACCCTCACCGTCATCACCGCGCTCCTGACCGCCACGCTGTGCATCATCCGGGACGTCGACCGCCCCTTCGGCGGCATCATCGACATCGAGCCCACCGCCATCACCGACGTGGAACGCCAGGCCACCCGCGACTTCCTCGCCCACCACACCCCCGCCGACCTGCCCTGCGACAACCAGGGCGACCGCCGAAACGCCTGAACCCCGAGCATCGCGGCACGCCACAAGGAGCGAGCCTGACGGCGCCTCAAGCTGCCGCGGCGACGCCGATGCCGATGGCGATGAACAGCCAGCCGGTCGTCAGCTCCCAGCGGTGGCGGATCTTGGGGCTGGCGAGGAACGCCCGCAGCCGCGCGGCGACGGCGACCAGGGCGAACCAGTAGGCGACTCCGATGACGATGTCCAGGGTGCCGAGGAAGAAGATCTGCCGCGAGGTGGAGGCGCCGCCGTCGACGAACTGCGGCAGGATGCTGAGGAAGAACAGTGCCGCCTTGGGGTTGAGCACGTTGGTCAGGAAGCCCTGGGTGAAACCGGACCGCCACCGGCCGTCGGCCGGCCCCTCCCCCTCGGGGGTTCGCGGACCGGTGCCGTCCTGCGGGGCGTCGGCCGCCTCCCGCCGCGCGGCCAGCACGGCCCGGACTCCCAGGTATACGAGGTAGGCCGCGCCCAGCAGCCTGATGGCGTCGTAGACCGCCGGGGAGCGGGCGGCGATCAGGGACAGGCCGACCGCGGCGGCGAGCATGTGCACGCACAGCCCGGTCTGGGCGCCCAGCGCCGCTGCCCGGCCCTTCGCGGGATGCTCGGTGGCCGATCTCACCACCACGAGGAAGTCCGGGCCCGGAACCACATACGCCACCATGACTACGCCGAGGAAGCCGACGAGGTCGACCGACATCCGATTCCCCTTTCACTGGCCCCGCAGCCGGCCCTTCGCCGGTTCCATGGCCGGTACCCGTCAACGGCCTTGGACAGACCGTGTGTTCAGCGGTCCTGGGCGAGCGCGTACAGCTCGCCCAACAGGCTTCCCTCCGTCGCGACGAGTTCGTCGAAGGTGCCTTGTTCGCGGATGGCACCCCGGTCGAGGACGATCACGCGGTCGGCCATCCGTACGTTGTCCAGTCGGTGCGTGACCACCACGGTGATCCGGCCGGGGGCCGTGGCCCGCAGTTCCTGGAAGATCGTGTGTTCGCCGCGGGCGTCCATCTCGCTGGTCGGCTCGTCAAGGACGAGCACGGCGGGTTCGCGGTACATCGCCCGCGCACACGCGAGCCGTTGCCACTGGCCGCCGGAGAGTTCGTGGCCGCCCCACACCGAGCGGGCGAGGAGCGTGTCGAGTGCGTCGGGCAGTTCGCGGAGGGCCCGGGTCATGCCGACCCGTTCCGCCACGTCCCAGATCCGGTCGTCGCCGTGCTCGCGGGGCTGGCCCAGGGTGATGTTCTCCCGGGCGGCGAGCGGCCAGTGCCCGTTCTTCTGCGGGACCAGGCCCACGTGCCGCCAGACCGAGTCGGCGTCGGCGGTGGCCAGATCGGTGTCGTCCCACAGCACCTTGCCGTCGGTGGGAACGGTCAGCCCGGTGAGCAAACGGATCAGCGTCGACTTGCCCGCGCCGTTCTCCCCGACCAGTGCGACGACCTCGCCACGACGCAGGGTGAGGGTGATCGGCCGTACGGCCGCGGTGTCCTTGCTCGGGTAGCGGTACGAGGCGCCTTCAAGCCGGATCCGCTCCGGAGGCCCGGCCTGCGCGGTGCCGCGGACCGTGGCCATGGCGCGGACCTCGTCGATGAACTCGTAGTAGTCGGAGAGGTAGAGGCCGTGGTGGAACATCACCGTGCTGTATCTGATGATCGAGTTCAGGGCGCGCCCGGCGGTCTGGGAGGCGACGACGGCGGTTCCCGCGATCGCCGTCGACATGGCTCCGGCGAGCACGAGCGCGGCCAGGGACGCCCACATGCCGAGGGTGAACAGGCCTCCGAGGGACGCGGCCAGCAGAGTGATCAGCAGGTAGGGGCGGGCGCCCGCGAGTTCGCGGCCTTCCACGCGGTCGCACATGGTCCGGTACCAGAAGTGCAGATAGCCGCGCATCGTGTTGGCCCGCAGCTCGTCGGCGAGTTCGGCCGTGGTGAGCCACCAGCGCATCATGCCGCGCACGTTGCGGGCGGAGACCGTGCGGTCGTGGACCCGGTAGTCGACCCGCGCGGCGATCACTCCGCCCAGACCCCGGGGGACGACGGACAGCAGCAGCACTCCGAGCAGCAGCGGATGCAGGGAGGTGAGTACCGTCGCCGCGGACACCAGTTGGACGAGCCCGTTGGTGAGGGTCTTGGCGTCGTCGGCGAGGTCGACGGCGCGCAGCGCGCCGATCTCCGCGGCCTTGCTCCGGTCGCCGAAGCCCTCCGCGTCGTACGCGGCGAGTTCGGCGCGCATGTACAGGTCGACCAGGGTGAGGTCCGCGGCCGAGGCGATCTTCGGGTTCAGGCGCCGGGTCGCCCAGTCCGCGAGGATCCACATCGCCGCGCCGGTGGCCATCGCCACGACGGCGACGGCGAGAGCGGGCCACGCGCGCGTGAGGCCTTCGCGGGGGTCGGAGACCATCAGCTGCGGCAGGGCCCTGGCCACGGCGGCGAGCATCACTCCCGTGCCGATGCCGGACAGCAGCTGGCACCCGACGACCGTCGCCGTCATGCGGCGGTCGACCGTCCAGGCGAGCCGGGCCGTCTGCATGAGTGCCGCGGGAATGCGGCGGGCCATGTCCCACAGGGTGGCGTCGTCCATCGCGCCCCGGTGTTTGCGTCCGTTGTAGTCGAGTTCCGGAGGCGCGGACGGCCGCGGACCTCCGCTGCGGGCCGCGGGGACGGACACGGGCTCGTGCGGTGCCGGCGTGTACGTCATGCTCCCCACCCCGATGACGGTCGTGATGCCGATGCGAACAGGGCGCGACGCACGTCGACCGGTCGCCGGAAAGCGGTGGCCTCGACGGCCTGAGCGGGAGGATTTTCGAACGCGGGGCGAAGGGCGGTCAGCATGCGGACGGGATTCACGGGTTCTCCTCGGTGGCGGGAAAGGGACCGAACACCGATACAACGCCGCTGATCACAGGGCCGATACGGGCAGCTTCGGGCGACTGGTCGAGCGGAAGTTCGAAGCCGGGCGGATGGAGCGAGTGCTGAAGGCCCGCGCCTGCGCCACCCGTCCGTTCGATTCACTCTTCCGAGTACGGCGGCAGGGCCCCGAGCCCCAGCGGCGGGGGGCAGCGTTAAGTCACACCAGTGCCACAGCGCGACGCGGGGCCCGGCGGTGGGGATGATGGAGGCCCGTCCATCGACCTCGGAACGGTACAGAGATGAACAGCTCCAAGACGCCCACGAGCGAGCACGTGGCCAGCAGCTCGGTGTTCGGCGCGCCCTGCTGGGTCAACCTGACCACGCGCGACCTGCGGTCTGCGGAGAGGTTCTACCACGCCGTGCTGGGATGGGACTGGCGCACCGGCAAGCTGGGCGACGAGTACCGGTTCGCCCATGTGGGCGAACTGCCGGTGGCCGGGGTGTCCGTCGTGGAGGCCATGGGTCGGACGGCCGTCGCATGGACCCCGTTCTTCGCCGCGTCCAACGCGAACGAGACCGTCGCCCGCAGTCAGGAGCGCGGAGGGACGACCGCCGTGGGGCCCATCTCGTTCCCTCCGGGGCGGGCGGCACTGCTGGCCGATCGCGACGGAGCGGTCTTCGGCGTCTGGGAGGGCGAGCTGGTCGCCAACTGGGAGGAATGGCGCCGCGCGGCTCCGGTCTTCGTGGAGCTCCACACCCGGAACGCCTTCGACGCGGCCATCTTCTACGCGGAGGTCCTCGGCTGGGCGTCCACGGTCGCGGGCTGCTGCGAGGTGGACTACGAAGACGAGAAGGTCGTGCTGCGCAGTCAGGGCGACGTCGTGGCCCGCATCCATTCGGGCGCGGTGGAGTCCGCGCCCGATCCCTCGATCCGGCCGCGCTGGCAGATCCACTTCACGGTCGCCGACGTGGCGGCGTGCGCCCGGGCGGCGCTGGCCAACGGCGGCAGTGTCATCCAGGGGGAAGAGGGCTCGGACGAGGCCATCCTGTGCGATCCCGACGGTGCACGCTTCGTGGTGCGTTCGAAACAGTCACAGTGAGACGACCGCGGTGGCCGAGAGGAGCGTGGCGGCGGCGAGGCTGCCCCACAGGGCGGCGGGGCCGTGCGGGGCCAGCGCGGTGATGGCCGCCGGGGAGACGGCGAGGCCGAGACCGGTGGAGAGTTCGAAGCGCGCGAGCGTGCGTCCCAGGGCGTGGGCCGGGGCGACGGCGGTGACCAGCGCGGTGGCGCTGCCGGCGTAGACGATCTCGCCGAGAGTGCAGACCACGGAGACCGCGGCGATGGCGGGGACGGCCCAGCCGCGGTCCAGCGAGGCCGCGCCGAGGAAGCCGAGGTACGACACGGTGAGGACCACGCCGGCGAGGGCCAGCACGGTCCGCCGGGGGTAGCGGGACAGGAGGACGGTGACCGGCACCTGGAGGGTGACCACCAGGACGGTGTTGGCCACGAAGATGCCCGCCGACCACGCCGGGGACGCGTGCAGTTGGGTCGTGAGGATCAACGGCAGCGCGATTTCGGGGATGTTGAGGCAGAAGACGTAGATCACGTTGGCGGCGAGCAGGGCACGCATGCCGGGGGCGGGCTCGTGGTCCTTCGCCTGGGTCGGTTCCGCACTCGGAGCAGCGTCTACGCGTACACGTACACGTATCGACCATGTGATGATCCCCGCGACGAGGTAGCTGGCTCCCGTGACGGCCGCCAGCGCCCGCAACGCCGGGGTGCCGCCCGCCAGGCAGACGGTGGCGACGAGCGCGCCGACGCCCATGCCGGCGTTGCGCAGGGCGCGGCCCGCCGCGAGTGCCGCGTCCCGTTCGCGGCCGTGGGAGACCGTGGCGACGAGGGCGGCGTGGGCGGCCGGCCAGGCCTGGTTGCCGATGCCGAGGAAGAGTGCGGCCGTAGCGAACAGCCAGACGTTTCCCGCCGGGGCGGCCAGCAGCAGCGCCGTGCCCGCCACCCGCACCAGCATCGAAGCCGCCACGGCCGTGCTGCGCGCACCCCGGTCCAGCCAGCGGCCGAGCGCGGGCATGAACACGAGGCCCGCGACGACACCCACCGTCATGGCGGCGCCGGTGAGCGGGGCCGACAGGCGCAGCACGGTCACTCCGTACAGCAACAGGAAGGGCCGTAGGAGGCCGGTGCCGAGCGCGTCCACGGCGAGGGCGACGGCGTAGCGGGGGCCTCCGGAGGCGTGGAGGAGGGCGCGGGGTGCGATCTTGGTGGTGGGCATGTGGCCACCGTCGGGTCGACCGTCCCGCAGGGCACGTCAGTTGACGGACACCGTCAACCCACGGCTTCGTCGACCGTCCGACCAGCGATGATGAGGGGATGACGCTGCGCATCGACATCACCGGACTGCCGTCCGACCGGCTGCGGTTCGCCGCCTCCCCGCTGGCCGAACTGACCGCGATGCTGCATGTCCTTGCCGCCCCCGGGCATCACCCGCAGCTCGCGGGCTGGGCGGCGGAAGTGCGGGCCGGGTTGCGGCCGGAGCTGTCCGAGCGCCTGCGGGAGGCGGAGTTCCTCTGGCGTTCCTCACAAGCGGACTTCCTGCTCCCCGCCCGCCCTCGGCACTCCCTCGCCGAGGAGTTGGACGACGTCGACCGGATCGACGACGAGACCTATGTGACCGCCGCGCTCGTCACCACGTGCGGCAGCGACCGGACCCACGCCGCCGCGCCCTCCCCGCTCAACGACGCGGACGCGCGCGAGCGGGCCCTCGACCTCGCCCAGGCCCGCGGCGCGCGGCAGGAAGCCTTCGCGGAACGGCTGCTCACCGATCCGGCCGCCGTGCGGGCTCGGGTGCGCCAGACGATCGAACAGTGCGCGGAGGCGTTCTTCGACGCGGCCTGGGCCGATGTCGCCGCGCGGCTCGCCGCGGACCTGCGCCTGAAGAACGACCTGTTGAAGCATCAGGGCATCGGTCCGGCACTCGCATCGGTCTCCGGCGCCATCGCGCTGGCCCCGGACGGCGACTGCATCACCGTGGACAAGCTGCAGGACAAGGCGACGGCCGCCCGCGGCGCCGGGGTCACCTTCATCCCCAGTGTCTACGGCCGCCCGCACCTGGTGGTGGTCCACGCGCCCGGGTGGCAGCCGGTGGTGCAGTACCCCGTGGCCGAGCCGAACCCGCCGGAGCCGGTGTCGCTGGAGACGGTCGGGCTGCGCCTGGAAGCGCTCGCCCATCCGGTACGGCTACGCCTCCTGCGCACCCTGGCCCGGGGTCCGCACACCACCGGTGAGCTGGCCCACGCCTGGGAGCTGACGGCCCCGGAGGTCTCCCGCCACCTCGCCGTCCTGCGCCGCGCCGGCCTCCTGACGGCGAGGCGGCGCGGCCGCTACATCCACTACAGCCTCGACCTGCCCGCGATGACGGCGCTGGGCACGGACCTGCTGTCGGCCGTGCTGCGCTGAGAGGGCGAGCGGCCGGGGCCGCGAAGTCCGAATGCCCCCCGCTCGGTCAGAGCAGGTGCTGGTTCGGGGACTTGGCGGCATCCGCGTACTCGGACAGCTCGATGACGGTGATGCCGGCGGACTCAAGGCCTGCGGTGCCGTCCGTGCCGGGCTCGGACGTGTCAGGCGTGCAGGCGTCCGGCTTCCGCCAGCCGATGACCACGCGGCGGATGCCCGCCTCGCGGATCAACTGGGCGCAGGACCGCGGCCGGGAAGCACGCTCGGCGCACGGTTCGAGGGAGCTGTAGAGGGTTGCCCCGGACAGTCGGGGGTCGTCGGGGGCGAGTTGGGCGAGAGCGCCTTCCTCGGCGTGGTGGTGCGCGTCGTGCAGGCGGGAGTGGGCGCGGGCGAGCTCTGTGCCGTCGTCGGCGATGACGACCGCGCCGGCGGAGAACGCCGTGGTCGAGGGCGGGCACTGGGTGGCGAGTTGGCAGGCCACGGCGAGCCAGGCCCGGTCGGCGGTGGTCGGCTCGGTGCCGGGTCCCGGCTGTCCGCAGGCTTCGGGAGATTCGGTCACAGGATGCTCGTCTCCTTGGGGGCGTACCGCTAGGGGTACCACGTCACCGGAGTCCGGAACCTGTCTCCGTGCCTCAGATGCGGACGCGGAGACGGACGGCGTCGGGCTCCCGGCCATGGGCCTCAGGGGCGTCGCGCGTGGCGTGCTGTGCCGTCCGGGTCCGGGTCGACCCGCTGGATGCGGGCGCGCTCCACGACTCTCGGTCCCACCTCGGCGGCCCTGCGGACCAGCGCGGGCCCGTCCCAGTCCGTGGGCCACCCCTGCCACAGTCGCAGCTTGCCGTCCACGACGACCGCGGTGATCTGGTCGCGGTCGGCCAGCCGGACCAGTTCCCACGACAGGTCGTAGGACGGGGTGAGTTCGGGTACGCGGAGGTCGACGAGCAAGAAGTCGGCGGCCTTGCCGACGGAGATCTCGCCCGTCACCCTGCCGAGTCCGACGGCGTCGGCGCTCAGGGCAGTGGCGTGGGTGAGCCACGTGCGGCCCGCGCCGCACGAGGAGTCGCCGGACCGCAGGCCGTAGCTCAGGCGCTGGGCGCTCTCCGCGGCGTCGATCAGACGGAAGCCGCTGCCGCGGGTGCCGTCGGTGCCGGTGCCGAAGCGGATGCCCATGGCGCGCCACATCAGGGCGTGCGCGACGGCGTTTCCCTTCCAGGCGCTGGCGACCGGGTTGTAGCTGACCGCGGCGCCGGTGTCGGCGAGCATGCGCATCTCGTCGGGGGTGAGCAGGGTGGCGTGGGCGCCGAGGACGTGCGCGTTGAGCGCGCCGATGTGGTGCAGGTGGGCCACCGGGCGGCGACCCACGCTCTTGAGCGAGCGTTCGACGGCGGCCAGGTGTTCGTTGACGTGGACCTGGAGGACCGCGTCGGCGTCCGCGCACAGGTCGGCGGTCCTCTTCAGCACCTCCGTGGTGGCGTCCTCGGGGACGGGTATCGCCAGCGAGGGATGGATCAGCCGGGAGCTCTGGAAGCGCTCCAGGTGTTCCTTGCCGCCCGTGCCGCCGGAGACGACCTTCGACAGCACGCAGCGCAGCCCGGCCTCCTCGGCGGCCTCGGCGATGACGCCGACGTCGACGGGGGCGCGGGTACCGGCGTCGGCGGCGGTGGTGAATCCGCCGCGCAGCGCCTCCAACGCCGCGAGTTTCGCCGAGAGGTGGGCGGTCTCCTCGTCCAAGGCGCGTTCCAGCGGCTCCCACACCGTCTTGAAGATCTCCGACGGCTGCCCGAACGCCTGGGCCTTGCCGAAGCTCTGCGTCAGATGGTGGTGGGCGTCGACGAAGCCCGGCATGAGCAGGTGACCCCTCAGCCGTACGGTAGGGGCGTCCCGGTGTGCGTCGGTGAGCTTGCGGACCGGTCCGACAGCCTTGAAGGCGCCGTCCTGGACGAGCACCGCGCGGTCCTCGACCGGCCCTTCCGGCAGCAGGACCACGTCCGGTACGAGCAACAGCCGCTTGCCGCGGAAGTCCTGCGGGCCGAAGGTGCCGTGGCGGTCGTGTCCGGCGGCGGCCGCCGGTCCCGCTCCGGCGGCGCCGAGCAGGCCGCCGGTGCCGACGAGCCCGGCCCCGACGACGAAGCGGCGACGTCCCAC
Source organism: Streptomyces sp. NPDC050732 (assembly GCF_040654255.1). Classification (NCBI taxonomy): domain Bacteria; kingdom Bacillati; phylum Actinomycetota; class Actinomycetes; order Kitasatosporales; family Streptomycetaceae; genus Streptomyces; species Streptomyces sp. NPDC050732. Next base: position 147,247 of record NZ_JBFAHP010000008.1, on the reverse strand, counting down.
GCCGCGCCCCGCACCGCGTGTCGCGCCGTCCTCGTGGTCCGCCTCCGGCCGCCCGCCCCGCGTCGCCTGCGCCACGGAGTCGTCGACCGCCCGCCCAGCGCCCGGTGTCCGCGCCTCCCGTTCGGTGTCCCCGTCCTGCCGGCCGATGCCCTGCCCGCCGTCCTCGCCCGACGACCCGTCCTGCCGCGCCTGCTGCACCACCGCACACTCCTTCGTGTCCACACAGGAAAGGCCCGACTGCGCGGGCAGCCGGGGGCGCCGACCCTAAGCGAGTCCACAGGACGGAACAAGAGTTTCGGCACATGGAACTGGAGGGCGGGGTTCGGGCCGGGCCGCTCAACGGTCCGGCTCCTCGGCGCCGACGCGGCGACTGAGTGGCGCAACGGGCCCTGCCTCACCGCCACACCGCACGTCACGAGCGTCGCCGCAGGTCAGGGATGGTGGCGTAACGTGCCGGAAACATCGGTGCCCTAGGTTTGGCGGGTGCCGCCGCGGCACGGCCGCCGACCCGACACCGCCGTGCCGATCGGCCGGTCACGCAGGCGCACGGGTCCGGCTCTCGGCGTTCGCCCGGCGTGGCCGACCGATGGCTCGACGCGCGCGCCGGGCCGGCGCGCGCTCCCGCCCATCCCCGGCCCCGACGCGCAGCGGAGGTCCCATGAACGCCTCGCCCCCACAGCCCACCGAACCCCGCCAGGCGCCGGAAAGCCGACGGCGGACCCGGGCGGACCGGGCCCGGCAGGTCGCCGAAGTGCTGCGCCGTCAGATCGCCTCCGGGGCGTTCACCTCGGGCCTGCTGCCGGACGAGCGGACCCTGATCGCCGACTTCGCGGTGTCGCGCAACACCGTCCGCGAGGCACTGGGCGTGCTGCGCGACGAAGGCGTGGTCGAACGGCGCCAGGGCGTGGGGACGGTGATCGTACGGCGGCCGTACGAGCACACCTTGGAGCGGCTGACCGGCCTGGCCGAAACGCTGGGCACGCACGGTGAGGTGACCAACCATGTGCGGGTCGCGGACCTGGTGCGCCCGCCCGGCGAGGTGGCACGCAAGCTGCACGTCCCCGACGGCGGGCGGGTGGTCTACATCGAACGGCTGCGGCTCCTGGACGGTGCTCCGCTCTCCCTCGACCTGACCTATCTGGCCGCGGACATCGGGGAGCCGCTGCTCGCCGCCGACCTGGCGGGCCGGGACCTGTTCGGACTCATCGAGGAGTCCACCGGCGGCCGGCTCGGCTCGGCGAGCGTCACCGTGCACGCGGTGGGCGGTGACCCACACACGTGCGCGTTGCTGGACATCCCGGCAGGCTCGGCGCTGTTCACCGTGGAACGGCTGACCAGGCTGCCCGACGGGCGCCCGGTGGACCTGGAGTTCCTGCGCATCCGCGGCGACCGGCTGGCGTTCCGCGCCGAACTCGTCCGCGCCGTACCGGAGCCGCACAGCGGCCCTCCCCCGTGGGACGACGGTGCGTCAGGCGAGGGCATGTCACGGGCGGGAGGCGAACGGTGAACCCCGACCCCGAGACCGCCCCCGAGACCGGGACCGCCGGCAGGACGGCACTCGGCGCCCCGGTCACACGGGCAGACCGGGACGTACGCCGGAACGCGGACCGGGACGCGGCAGGCCCCGGTCCGCTGACCGTCGCCGTGATGTGTCTGTGCGTCACCTTGGTGGTGGGCATGGTCTCCGCGGTGAACCTCGCCATCCCCGCGCTCTCGCGCAGCGCCCTGCGCCCGTCGGCCGAGTCGGTGATGTGGGTGGTCGACGGTTATGTGGTGTTCTTCGCCTGCCTGCTCATTCCGGGTGGCGCGCTCGCCGACCGGCTCGGCCGCAAGCGGGTCCTCGCGGCGGGCATGGGTCTGTTCACCGCCGGCTGCGTCCTGTGTGCCGTGGCGCCGGGCATCGGCACGGTGATCGCGGGCCGGGTGGTCAGCGGGGTGGGCGCCGCCGCGGTGCTCCCGACCACGCTGGCCCTGATGGTGGGCGGCGCGCCGGCGCACCGTCGGCCGCGGCTGGTGGCGGTGTGGGCGTCGATGACGGGGCTGGCGGCCGTGCTCGGCAACGTCGGTGGCGGGGCGGCGCTGCAGCTCGGTTCGTGGCGGGCGCTGTTCTGGTGCGTGGTGCCGTTGTCGCTGGCGGCGCTCGCCCTGGTGGTGGCGTTCTCCCCGGCGCCGCCGCGGCACGACCGGCCGGTGTCGATGGTGTCCGCGGCCCTGCTGACGGCCGGTTTCCTCGCCCTGCTGTGGGGGATCGTGTCCGGTCCGCAGGCCGGTTGGGGCAGCCCGCGGGTGCTGGGCGGCTTCGGTGCGGCGGCGGTGCTGCTGGCGGCCTGGGCCTGCTGGGACCTGCGCCGAGAGCATCCGATGCTGGACCCGCGGCTGTTCGCCGTGCCGGTGGTGCGGGCGGGGGCGGTCGGCATGGCGCTGGTGTTCTTCGGGATGTTCGGCCTGTTCTTCGTCAACGGCCAGTATCTGCAGTACGCCAAGGGCTACTCGCCGCTGGGGGCGGGAGTGCGGCTGCTGCCGATGGCGGGTGCGCTGTTGCTCGCGCCGCGCTGCGCGGCGGCCCTGGAGCGGCACACCGGTCCACGGGTGACGCTCGGGTCGGGCCTTGCGGTGCTGGCCGCCGGGCTGTGCACGGTCTCGCTGGTCGGCCCGAGCACCCCGTACTCCCTGTACGCGCTCGGGGCGACGCTCACCGCGGCCGGGTGCGGCCTGGCGACGCCGCTGCTGTCGTACGGCATGATGTCCGCGCTGCCGGCGCACCGGGCCGGGGTCGGCTCGGGATTGCAGAGCCTGGCGCGGGAGTTGGGCAGCGCGCTGGGCGTGGCGGTCAGCGGCAGCGTGGTGACCGGGGTGTTCACGGCGGGCCTCCCGGCGCCGCTGCGCGGGCCCGACGCGCCGACGACCGTCCCCGCCGCCGAACACCGTCTGGTCACCCAGGGATTGACCTCACCCGACCTGCGGCACGCCGTCGTCGCGGACTTCACCACCTCACTCGACACCGCGATGCGGGTGCTGGCCGCGCTGGTGGTCGTGGTCGGCGCGCTGGTGCTCGCCTGGTACCCGCGCCGCAAGCCCCGTGCGGCGGACGGGCAGGAAGGCGACGAGGCGTTCACCGCCCGGTGAGTCGGTCGGCTGCCGGCATCTACCGCTTCCTCAGGGTGGGAGACGGCCCGCCTCATGGCGCAGGGGCGACATCACCGCCGGGACGGGTGGGGCGGATGGTGAAGACCTGGTCGAGTCCGACGATGGCGAAGATGCGCAGGGTCTGGGCGGGGACGGCGACCAGGACGGTCTCGGCGCCGGCGTCTTGGGCGCGCTGGCGGGCGGCCAGCAGGACGCTGATGCCGGTGGAATCGCAGAATGCCAGGCCGGACAGGTCGATGACCAGCTGCTGGCCCGGGCTCAGGAGGAGGCGTTCGACCTGTTCGCGCAGGACGGAGGAGTGCTCGTAGTCGAGTTCGCCGGCGACCTCCAGGAGGGGGCCGGTCGGGGTGGTGTGGCGGGTGATGTTCAGCGGGCTCATGGGGAGGGGTTGGTTGTCGGGCTCGGGGACGTGTCGGTGGCGGGGACGCCGAGGGCGAGGAGGGCGGTGTCATCGTCGAGGCCGTCGCCGAAACTGTCCAGCAGCCCGGTGAGGGCGGTGATCAGTTGCCGCGGCGTGGTGGGTGCCTGGTCGACGGCGAAGGTCTGCAGGGCCGTGTCGCCGAAGAGGTGCTCGCGGGCGGGGCCGGTCCTGGCCTCGGTGAGGCCGTCGGTGTAGAGCAGGAGTGTGTCACCCGGGCCGAGGGTGGTCTGCGCGTTGCTGAAAGGAGCGGCGGGCACGGCACCGACGAGGAGCCCTCCGGGCGTGGAGAGGAAGTCGGCGCGGCCGTCGGCCCGCACCACCAGCGCCGGCGGATGGCCGCCGGAAGCCAGCCGGACGGTGGCGCCGCCTTGGTCGGTGCCGGGTTCGATGATGCCGAAGATGACCGTGCAGAAGCGTGGATCGCCGCCGGCTGCGTAGCGGTCGTAGAGGACGGTGTTCAGCGTGGCCAGCGCCACGACCGGTTCGGGGTCGTGGAGCGCGGCAGCGCGCAGGGTGTAGCGGGTCAGCGACGTGAGGGAGGCCGCCTGGGGGCCTTTGCCGCACACGTCGCCGAGGAAGAACGCCCACCGGCCCTGCCCCAGGGGGAACAGGTCGTAGAAGTCGCCGCCCAGGCGGTCGGGAGACGCGGTGTGATAGTGCACGGCGGCTTCCAGTCCGGGCACGGCGGGCAGTGAGGAGGGAACGAGGGACTGCTGGAGTACGGCGAGGGCGTCGGCCAGCCGCTGCCGGTCGGCCTCGGCCTGCCGGCGAGCCGCTTCCGCCTCCGCCCTGGCCTGCTCTGCCTCGGCGCGGGCCTGCTCGGCGTCCTGGCGGCGGCGCAGCAGTTCCTTCTCGTAGGCGCGCCGGTCGGAGGCGTCGAAGACGGTCGTGCGGATCAGCAGCGACTCGCCTTCACTTCCGTGCTTGACCACGGAAGACACCAGCACCGGCAGCCGCCGCCCCTCGGCGGCTTTCATCTCCAACGCGATGCCGCGCAGCTCACCCTGCATACGCAGCAGTGGCGCGAAGTGCGTCTCGTGGTAGAGCTTCCCGCCGACGGTCAGCAGGTCGGGGAAGCGGAGCCGCCCCACCACGGTCCCGCGCTCAAGGCCGAGCCAGTCCAGCAGAGTGTCGTTGATCTTGGCGATGGTGCCGTCCATGAGCGTGGACAGATACCCGCAGGGGGCCGACTGGTACAAGTCCTCGGCGCTGTCCTCAAGCAGCGCGGTGAACGCGGCGTCCGTCGCTGATGCGCCCTGTACGTCCGGCTGTACGTCCGGCTGTACGTCTGGCGGCTCCGGTATCCGGCCCGGCTCCTCGCCCGCGGGACACATCACCGAAAGTCCGCCAAGAACGTGAGGATCGCTTCGTTGGTGGCCTGTGGTGCGCTCAGCTGCGGGCAGTGCCCGGTGGCATCCAGGGTGACCAAGCGGGAGGAGGGGATCGCCGCGTGGACGTACGCGCCGACCTCACGGGGGGCGATCACGTCCTGGGAGCACTCAAGGACCAGCGTCGGAACCGTCACGCTCTTCAAATCCTCGCGGCTGTCGGACAGGAACGTGGTCCGCGCGAAGACCGCCGCGATGTCCGGGTCGGTGGCACAGAAACTGTTGGTCAGCTCCTCCCCCAGCTCCGGCCGCTCCGGATTGCCCATGATCATCGGAGCCATGGCCGCCGACCAGCCCAAATAGTTCGCGTCCAGTGATTCCAGGAGCTCATCGATGTCCTGCGCGCTGAAGCCGCCCCGGTATCCGCCGTCGTCGATGTATCGGGGAGAGGGAGCCACCATGACCAGCGCACCCAGTCGTGACGGTGCCATCCGCGCGGCCAGCACCCCCACCATGGCGCTGACCGAATGCCCGACGAAGACCGCGTTCCTGAGGTCGAGCTCCTCGCAGACCTCCACCACGTCCCGGGCGTAGCCTTCGAGCGAGGAATACCGCTCCTGGCTGAAGGCCGAGAGCTCCGAGCCGCCGGAGCCCACGTAGTCGAACGTGACCACCCGGTACCGGTCCGCCAGCGCCGGCACAGTCAGTCTCCACATGTTCTGATCGCAGCCGAACCCGTGCGCCAGCACTACCACCGGGCCGTCGGCCGGACCGGTCACCTTGACATTGTTCCTGCTGCAAATATCCATGACGGCCATCGTCCCACCCGGCCGATGGCACTCCTGCAGCGGTGCCCGCAGGGCACGGATCACGCCGTTCGCGAGCCGGCACCCGTCCAGGTGGCCCGGCACCGAGCCGCGCCGAGTCAGGGAGCCCTCGGGAGTGGGAGGAATAATTCACCCTGCCAGACAGCCGCTTACGCGTAAGTATTTGGCGCGGTTCCGAATTGGTCACACTGCTCCGATAGAGCGCACTGTACATCGATGGACAGAAGAACATTTCTGGAGTTGCACGCAAAGATCCCAACACGAGGCGGAGGGAAATCTACCCAGGTGAGGCATTTCAGCACTGCCTATTTGCCGCATAAAGGCGGCGCATGCGCATGCTCCCACCGCATCACTCTTCGCGCCCCACGTGCGCCCCCCGTACGCCCCGTGTCCGCCTCTCCATCCAGAGCAAGCGTTGTGGTGTTGCCCTTTTCGTACTTAGGTGGGTACTGCGGATTCAACCGCTCACAGTCCCGAGATGGACATGTAATTGAATTCGCCGCACATATTTTTCTCTGTGCGTATCGCCCTCAAAAAAGGGAGAATGATTATGACGTACGAGCGCCCCACCCTCACCAAGGTCGGCAATTTCCGCAAGGTGACCGGGCTCAAGGACCGCGGGCCCAAGGACATTCTCGGCGGCAAGCAGCTCCTCTGACCGGGCACGGCCCCGGCCGCTGACGGTCATGGGTCGCAATTCGTGTGCGCCGGCCTGTACAGGCCGGTGTCGGGTGGCGGCGTCCAGCCGCCACCCGATCCTCTGCTCCGGGCACCACCCCACCGCCGACCGAAGGCCGTTGCCCATGGATTCCCCTCTCTCCCTCCAGGCCGCACCCGCCTGGTTCATCGCGCTGCCCGACACCGCCGCGGCCGCGCCCCTCGCCACCAGGGCGTATCCCTACGCCTCCCGGAGCCTCTTCCATGCCTCCGGACGCCCCTGGCTGCTGGGTCGCTGGGCCGAGCACACGGTTGTCGCGGGGCGGTGCGGCAGCACACGCGTCGCTGTGATCGGGGAGCACACTGCCACCGAGCAGGATCTGGAACGGGACGCCGCGGCGATCGGCTCGGCCTCGCCGACGGCCCTGGACCACGCCGCACGCCGACCAGGCAGCTTTCATCTGGTGGTCAGTGGCGACGGCCGAGTACGGGTGCGGGGCGGCGTCGTAAATCTGCGGCGTGTCTTCCACACCGAAACCGCAACGTTCGGCCACGGCCCCGTCAGCGTGGCTTCCGACCGGGCCGACGTACTCGCCGAACTGATCGACGCCGACCTCGACGAACGCCGGATCGCCCTCGAACTGCTCACCTCAGGAGCGCCGTACCCGCTGTCGGAGCCCCCGTTGTGGCGGAGCGTGCAGGCCGTACCCGCAGGCCACTGTCTGACCCTTGAGGCCGACGGCCGGGCCACCACCAGGCAGTGGTGGTCACCGCCCGACCCCGACGTCCCCCTCGCCGAGGGGGCCCGACGCCTGCGAGAGGCGCTCACCGAAGCGGTCGGGGTACGCACCCGCGGGCGTGAACTGGTGACGGCGGATCTGGGCGGCCTGGACTCCACCGCCCTGTGCTGTACGGCAGCCCACAGCGGCGCCAAGGTCGTCGCCTACACCGCCGCGCTGCACGACGAGTCCGGCGACGACGTGTACTGGGCCCGGCGCACCGTCCAGGAACTCGAAGCCATCGAGCACCACGTCGTGCCGGCTCAGGACACGGCCATGACCTTCGACGGGATCGACACCCTCCACGACGTCCTGGACACGCCCAGCATCATCACCGTCGACCGCAACCGCCGGATGGGCATCGTGGAAATGGCCGCGGCCCGTGGCTCCGGCCTGCACATGACCGGACTGGGCGGCGACGAACTCCTCGCCGGCACGCCCGCCCGGCTGCATTCCCTGTTACCGACCCATCCCTCGACCGCACTGCGCAACATCCGCGGATACGCCGCCAAGTACCGCTGGACCCGGCGGGAAACGCTGCGCCAGCTTCTGGACCGACGCTCCTACCGGAGCTGGCTCGGACGCGTGGCCCGCGACCTGACCAGGCCGCCCACCGGCACGGACACACCGCTGCTCGACTGGTCCGTACCGCCTCGGATGGCTCCCTGGGCCACGCCCGACGCCATCGCGGCCGCCCGCGAACTCATGCGCGTCGACCTGTCCGGCGTCGGGCCCCGGGGCAGGGGGCACGGTGAGCACCGGGAACTGGTCGCGATGGACGGCATCTCCCAGTGGGCCCGGCACGTCGGCCAGATGGCCGCGCCCCTGGGCGTCGCCGTCTCCGCCCCCTACTACGACACTCGCGTCATCGAGACCTGTCTCGCCGTGCGGCCACAGGAACGGATCACCCCCTGGCGGTACAAACCCCTGATCGTCGAAGCCATGCGCGGCGTCGTGCCGGAAGCCAGCCGGACACGCGACACCAAGGCGAACGCCACGTTCGAGGAGGAGGCAGGCCTGCGCAAGCATCGCCGGCGGCTGCTGGCACTGTGCGACGACTCGCGGCTGGCCCGGCTCGGCCTGATCGACGAAGGCGTCCTGCGTGCATGGTGCCGCCGCTCTCTCGCCGCGGAGACGGAGAGCTACCTGCTGCACCCGACGATCGCCTGCGAAGTCTGGCTGCGCTCCCGCGAAATGACACCACCGCCCCATGGGAACGCCGTCCCCGCCCAGCCCATCGCCGACCGAGAGAGGTGATCCCGGTGCTTGCCTTGAGGCCCGGCGTCCTGATGACCGAGACCGAATACGGCATGGCGCTGCTCGATCAGAAGAGCGCCGAATACTGGACCCTCAACCCGACGGCGGCCCTCGTCCTGCGAACCCTCCTGGACGGTCGTGCCCGCGGCACGGAGCGGGCCGTCGAGGCACTCACCACGCAGTACGACGACGTCGACGCCGACGAAGCAGCCAAGGACGTCGACAGCATCGTCGGCGAGCTGCGCTCCGCAGGGCTCCTCACCACATAGCGCCCGCATGTGCCGGACACGGGCCGACGGAAGAGGCACGCATGACGACCCCGGAAGCTCTCCCCTACGATCCGCGTTCCGTACCGTGGGCACGCCGCTGGGCCGCCCGGACGGCCGTGGGCTGTGCCCATGTACTGGCCACCTTGCCACCGGGACGCATCCGCACCATCCTGGCCGGGCTGCGTCGCGGCGCCCGGCCCGCCACCCTCCCCGAGGCGGAAAAGGCCCGGGAGACGGTACTGGCCGTAAGCCTGGCCGCCGGCGGACAGAAGGGATGCCTTTCGAGGTCCCTGGCCACTGTGCTGCTCTGCCGGTGGTACGGCCAGTGGCCCACCTGGTGCGTGGGCGTGCGCAGCCGACCGCCATTCGCCGCCCACGCCTGGGTGGAAGCCGAGGGTGTCCTCGTCGGCGAAGACGCCTCGCCCACATACTTCCAGCGCTTCTTCACCGTGGAGTGAGCCGATGACCACGGCCCCCGGCCCCGGCGTCGAGGACCCGCGGCCCTTCACCGGCCCCGCCGACGGCTCCGATGCGGTTGACGAGAACACGGGCCCCGGCCACACCTGGGCGGCACAGCGAGCGCTCATGGTCCATCTGCGCCCACAGCGTTGGCGCATGGCCGCAGGCGTCCTGCTGGGGCTTGTCGGCAGTGTCATGGGCCTGGCCCAGCCCTTGGCGGCCAAGCGTGTGGTGGACGGCATGAGTCAGGGGCAGCCGGCCGCCGGCCCCGTCCTCGTGCTCAGCCTGCTGGTGGTCGCCGGCGCGGTGCTGGCGGGGCTGGGCCACTATGTGCTGCAGTGGTCGGCCGAATCCATGATCTGTGCCGCCCGCTGCCGGCTGACCGAGCGGCTGCTGCGCCTGCGGGTGCCCGTGGTGGAGCGCACGGAACCGGGCGACCTGATCGCCCGCGTCACCTCAGATACGACGCTGCTGCGCCAGACCGCGCCCCAGGCGGTGTCCGCCGCCGTCACCGGCACACTGGTCACCGCCGCGACCGTCGTCATCATGGGGTTCCTCGACGCCGTACTGCTCTGCGTCACTCTCGGCGTGATCGCGTTCGTCGGCGTCATCGTCGCGGTCGTGGCTCCGCGCATCGGCCGCGCCACCCGGCAGATGCAGGATGCGGTGGGCCACATCGGGGGCGCCCTGGAGCGCGTCCTGGGCGCCTTCCGCACGGTGAAAGCCTCGGGCGCCGAGCACTGGGAGGCCCAAGCGCTGCACCGTGCGGCCGAACACGCCCGCCGCAGAGGCATGCGGGCCGCGGTGTGGGAGGCGGTGTCGGCCACAGCGTCGGCGGTGGTCGTTCAGGTGTGCTTCCTCGTCGTGCTCGGGGTGGGAGGCGCACGGGTCGCTTCCGGCACCATCAGCGTCTCCACCCTGGTCGCCTTCCTGTTGTATCTCTTCGCCCTCGCTCCTCGCATCGGTCAACTCGTCGAAGGGGTCAGCCAGTTCCAGGTCGGATCCGCCGCCGCTGTCCGCATCGAACAGATCGAGTCGCTTGAGGCCGAACAGCTGAAACCTGAGCACGCGGCCGTGCACGCACGGGGAGTGACGGCGAGGGTCGACTCACCCGACACGGCCGACGAAGAGTGTCGGCCACCGCTCGACGTGACTTTCCGTCAAGTCCGCTTCTCTTACCGCCCCGGACTGCCCAGGGTGCACCACGAGGTCTCCTTCACCGTGCCCAACGGCGGGCTGACGGCGCTCGTGGGCCCGTCCGGTGCGGGCAAGACCACCGTCTTCTCCCTGATCGAGCGCTTCTACGAACCCGACGCCGGGTGCATTCTCCTAAATGGCGAGGACATCCGGCAGTGGCCCCTGAGCCGGCTCCGCGCATCCATCGGCTACGTCGAACAGGACACCCCCGTCCTCGCCGGCACACTGCGGGACAACCTGACGCTCGGCGCCACCGACCCTTCCGGCGAAGAACTCGCCCAGGTGCTGCGTATGGCGCGGCTGGACACCTTGACGGACCGCCTCCCCCTCGGGCTGGATACCGATGTCGGCCACCGCGGCAGCCGCCTCTCCGGGGGCGAGCGGCAGCGGGTGGCGATCGCCCGGGCTCTGCTGCGCCGCCCGAGACTGCTCCTGATGGACGAAGTCACCTCCCAACTCGACGCGGCCAACGAGGCGGCATTGCGCAACACGATCATCGATGCCGCCCGCAGCACCACCGTCCTGGTCATCGCCCACCGGCTCTCCACCGTCATCACGGCCGACCGGATCATCGTCATGGAGGCGGGACGCGTACGAGCGATCGGCACGCACAGCGAACTCATGGAACGTGACGCTCTCTACGCCGAACTGGCGCACACGCAACTCCTCAATCGCTAGTACGGCGAGGGTGCGTGCCTGGTGGGTGGGCAGCAGGCACCGAGCCTCGGCGAGGCTGAATGGTTCACACCGGAATGAGCCGGTCAACCACATCCAGGACCTGCTGCGCACCGTCTTCCTCGGCAATGCCTGTGGCGAGAGGACGGGCGCGGTCGCGCAGGGCGGGGTCGCGGACGGCGGTGGTGATCGCGTCGGACAGACGCTGTGCGGTGAGGCGCTGGTAGCGCAGCGGGCGCGGGGAGACGCCGAGGCCATGGAGACGGGCGGCCCAGAAGTGCTGGTCCAGCTGTACCGGGACGGGCACTGCGGGCACACCTGCGCGAAGGCCTGCCGCGGTGGTGCCGGCACCGGCGTGGTGGACGACGGCTGCGGTTCGGGGGAACAGCCAGGCGTGCGGTACTTCCTTCACCGTGATCAGGTCGTCGTTCTCGGCGTGCAGACCGCTCCAGCCGGCTTGGAGGACACCACGCACCTTCGCCCGGCGCATCGCCTCTCCGACAAGGGTGCTCAGCCTCTCGGCGTCCTCGGTGACGAAGCTGCCGAAGCCGGCGAGGACCGGTGGCGGGCCCGAGGAGAGGAAGTCGAGGAGTCGCGGCTCGGGTTGCCAGCCGGGCGGGGTTTCGGGCCACCAGTACCCGCAGACCTGGTGGCCTTCCGGCCAGTCCCCCGGGCGTGGGACGACCCGTGCGCTGAAGCCGTGCAGGACGCTGCGTCCGCGGGGCAGGCCCAGTGGTCCGGCGAACCTGCGCGGCGGCAGGCCCAGTTCGCGCCGCAGCTCGCTGACGGCCGGAGCGAACATCCGGTCGGTGGCCGCCCACAAGGCGTGGGCGCTCAGGCGGTTCCCGTACGAGCCGAACGAGCGCGCTCCGACGACCGGCGCCGCGAAAGCCGAAGTGGGCTGGATCGGCTGCAAATACACACCGAGGCTCGGCAGCCGCAGCGCCTCTCCCAGGACCGCGCACATCGGGTCGGTGACCGTGGAGCTCAGCAGTACGTCGGCGCCCTGCCGTACGGCGTCGCGCACGCCCGCCGCAAGCGTCGGCATGAACGCCTTCGCCATCCGCATCAGCCGTGCGAGAGCCACGGGCGCGCTGACCGCCCTGGCCAGCCCCTGCCCACCCGCGGAGGCCAGCTCCGCCCGCGGATCCACGGGCAGCGCCCGGAACCCGAGCCCATGAGCGGTCACCGACGCCCGAAACCGCTCGTGCGTCGCGAGCACCACCTCATGCCCGCCGGCACGCAACCGCACACCCAAGCCGGTGTAGGGAGCTACATCGCCCCAGCTTCCCGCTGTCACGATCAGTACGCGCATGGCGACACTATGACAGCAAGTGAACTCCTTCGGCGCGCCCCGGTGAAGGCCCGACCCCGTCTCAGATAAGCCCGCGTCGCGGGCCCTCTGCCTTGATCATGTCCCAGCTGTCCGTGACCATGGAGACCTTGCCCTTGGCGGGGATGTACGCCTCGCCCTGGTGGAGGTAGTCCACGAGGAACAGCATCTCGGGCTTCTTGCTGCCGGCGAGGAAGGCGATCTGTGGGGACGGGGTGATGCGCGCTGACGGGTCGGTGGTGTGCATGTACTCCTGGACGTCCGCGTTGAAGAAGGTCAGCGTGCCGCCTTTCTCCGTCCGCAGCGCGTAGACCTTCTTGTGGTCGGTCTTGCCCGCCTTGAACTCGGACTTGCCGCCGGGGCTGAGCATCTTGTTCTGTTCCAGCGGGAACTGGGTCATCCACTTCGAGGTCTCGCTCGCGCCGACCTTCCCGCCCAGCGTCTCGTCGCCCGAGTAGAGCGCGACGAGTGCGTCGTCCATCTGGTCCGGGGCGAGGATGCCCTGCTTCTCCGCTGTGTCGGTGACCGGGACCGCGAAGCCGTCGGAGTCCTTGGAGAGGGGTGGCGTCTTGGGGTCCTCCTTCGTGGTCCAGCCGCTCCACACGGCCTTCCAGTCGCCGTCGCCCTCCTCCTTGTCGGGCTTGCCGAACTTGTCGAACTTGTCGAAGATGACGGTGGCGCGGCTGGTCCTGGCCGATGTGCCGTTGTGGTCCTTGGTGTCGGCACGCAGCGCGAACCAGGAGACGCCGCTCTTCGCGGCCGGGATGACGTACTCGCGGTTCACGTAGTCGAAGGGCTTTCGGCCCTCGGCCCTGTCCTTCGCGGGCTGCAACTCGTCCTGCTTGTAGCCGTTCGCGCTCGTCTCGAAGAGTCCGCCGGCCTCGACGGCGGACAGGATGCCGCTGTCGCGCTTCGCGTTGGCCCGGTTGTTGACCTTCACGTAGTGGTCGACGATCTTCTTCGCCTCGGTCGGGGTGACCACGCCCTTGGCGGCGCGGTCGGCGGTCCCCTTCCCGCCGTCGTCCCCGGTGTCGGACGAGCAGGCACTGGCGGTGAGGGCGAGCACGGCCGTGCCCACGGCCAGGAGGAGGGTGGCGCGGTTCGTGCTGTGCGTGAGCATGTAGGTCCCGGTTGTCATAGCGGAAGCTGGCGTTCCTAACGGGGCGCCACGTTAGCTTCGCTCCGGCCTGCCCGCTGGGCCGGGTCCCCGCCGAGGCGGTCGCGGTCGTGGGCATGGGCGTCGGCAAGATCGCCGACGTTCGCGACGGGCGTGCATGCTCGAACAGTTCATCCCCGGAGGGTCAGGCGGTCGAGTGGGGCGTCCCGAAAGCATGACGCTGCCGCGAGGGCATTCCCCCGGGTCGGGGCCAGGCAACAGACTCACCTTCACGAACCCGTCTGCATGCCGGAGACATCCTGTGCCATCGCCCTGCGACCCCCAGCACGCACCCGTCGGCGAAGTGGGCGTGGCGCTCATGATGATCGACTCTCGCCTCAAGGGCATCCACGACGGCAAGACCGAGACCGACGCCCAACAGCAGTTGCTGATCCGTCAGTTCGCCCAGTCACTGGGTCCCGACGGGGCCAACGACGTGCTGGACGGCACGTGCACGCTCATCTACATGTTCATGAGCTGGCTGCGGAAGGTGCACGAGCAGCACGAGAAGGACGTCATCGAGTACGTGGTGCCCAATCTCGTGGCCACGATGCGCATGATGCCCAAGAGCTGCCCCACGGAGGTCATCCCCATCATGGCCGGCCTGGTCACCGCCGCGGGCCTCGGCCTGAGCCCCAACCTGTGGCGCGGACAGTACGGGGACTGGACCGACGAGGAGATGACTCCCCTGGAGGCCACCGCCTTCCTCCTCGCGGAGCACATCAACCGCATCGCCGACGACCCGGACTTCGCCACCCGCATGATCACCGAGGCTCTCGCCAGCGCGGAGGAGGACTGACACCCTCAGCGCTCACGGTCGCGACCGCCCGGCTCCTCAGACGGCCGCGTCGGCGAGCAGCTTGAGGGCGAGTGCTTCCGTTTCGGCGTCGGCCTTCTCGGGGCTGCCGGTGTCGTACGGCGGATCGGGGTCGTACTCGACCGCGAGTTGCATGGCCTGCGCCACCTTGACGTCGGAGAGGCGGGCGGCGAGGTGGAGTCCCATGTCGATGCCGGCGGAGACTCCCGCGGCCGTGATGATCTTCCCCGCCTCGACGAAGCGGCCGGGCGTGAACGTCGCACCGACCTCCGCCAAGTAGGGCCGGGACGCCCAGAACGTCGTCGCGGGCAGGCCGCGCAGCAGTCCGGCCGCTCCCAGGATCAGCGAGCCCGTGCACACGGACGTCGTCCAGACCGACCGGCGATGGATGCGACGGATCCACTCGTGGACCGCGGTGTCGGCCATCATGGCCGTGGTCCCCCGCTGACCGCCTCCCGGGATCACCAGGACGTCCGCGTGGCGTACGTCCCGCATGGCGCGCTCCGCCACCAGGCTCAGCTCTCCCGTGTCCGTACGGACCGGGCCCGTCTCGTGGCCGACCATCGTGACCCGCACGCCCGGAACGCGGCACAGCACTTCGTACGGTCCGACGGCGTCCAGCGCCGTGAACCCGTCGTAGAGCAGTACCGCCACGTGCAGCCGCCCGGCCCCGGGCGCCGCCTGAGCCGCCTCCGCCGCCTCCGCCGCCTGAGCCGAGCCGGTCGTAGCGACGGCGAGGGCGGCCCCCGCCCCCACCCCCACCGCTCCCGACACCGCGCCCCGCAGCACCCCGCGCCGACTCGGCTCCCGCCGGACACCATCCCTGACCATGACCACCAACGCCCTTCACTGTCACCGCAGTTGTCGTTCCAGTTGTCGACTCAGTAGTCGCACTCAGTGGCGTCGGAGTTCCCGTTGGAGTCGGATTACCTCCGGAGTAATCGACGACATGGCCGCTGCCGGGCGAGAGTTGGCGCAACGCGGCGACACGCGACACCCCGCGACTCGCCCTCCGCCACTCCGCCACTCCGCCACTCCGCCACTCAGGAAGGAACCACTCATGCCGTACTTCGAGGGCTCCGACGGGACCAGCCTCTTCTACACCGACTGGGGGCAGGGCAAGCCGGTGGTGTTCGTGGCGGGGGCCTGGCTCAGCAGCAGTTCGTGGGAGTTCCAGATGCTTCCGCTCTCCGAACAGGGCCTGCGCTGCGTCGCGTTCGACCGGCGGGGACACGGCCGCTCGGACTGGGTCGGCCACGGCTTCGACTACGACACCCTCGCCGATGACCTCGCGGCTCTCCTCGACCGTCTCGACCTCCGCGAGGTCACTCTGGTGGCGCACTCGATGGGCGGCGGAGAGGTGATCCGCTACCTCTCCCGGCACGGCTACGACCGGGTGAGCGGGGTGGCGTTGATCGGCAGCACCGCGCCGCTGATGCTGGCTGCGCCGGACAACCCGGACGGGATCGGGCAGGAGATCTTCGACGCCATGGAGGCCGAGCGGACCAAGGACCGCCCGAGGTGGATGGCGCAGAACACACAGGCGTTCTTCGCCACGCACCTGGGCAACGCCGTCTCCGCCGAACTCATGGAGTGGACGGTCCAGCGGTGCCTCGACTGTTCGGCCAAGGCCGCCGTCGAGGTGGTGAGGACGGCTTGCGGTACGGACGTGCGCGAGGAAGCCGGTGCGATACGCGTGCCGACGTTGATCCTGCACGGCGACGCCGACGTCTCCGCTCCCGTCGCCCTGTGCGGGCGGCGCCTGGCGAAGCTGGTGCCGGACAACGTCTACAAGGAGTACCCCTTCGCCGGGCACGGCATCTTCATCACCCACGCCGACGCGGTCAACCAGGATCTGCTCGCGTTCATCGGCGCCGCCTGAGACTTTCCGTCACGCCGTCACCGATGAGTTCTCGCGATGCGAACGGTCTTCCTTCACGACATCGCAACCAGCGACGAGACCGCAAGCATCGAGGAGACCTTCATGGCCGGCACAGAGACCCGCACGCTCACCGCGGACGGCGCCACACTGACGTACGACACCCGCGGTGGCGTGACCGACGGCGACGTCCTGTTCCTGGTGGGCTCCCCCATGGACGCCTCCGGGTTCGCCACCCTCGCGTCGCACTTCACGGACCGGACCGTCGTCACCTACGACCCCCGCGGAGTGAGCCGCAGCCCCCGCACCGACGGCGCTGCGGAGACATCGGTCGAGGAGCACGCCGCCGACCTGGGGCAGGTGATCGAAGCGCTCGGCGCGGGACCGGTCGACGTGTTCGCGAGCAGCGGCGGTGCCGTCAACGCCCTCGCACTGGTGGAGCGGCACGGGGAGCTCGTGCGCACCCTCGTCGCCCACGAGCCGCCGACCGCGCAGGTCGTCCCCGACCGGGAGGTGATGCTCGCGGTGTGCGCGGACATCCACGCCACCTATCTGCGCGACGGCTTGGGCCCTGCGATGGCGAAGTTCATCGCGGTGACCAGCCGGAAGGGGCCGTTCCCGGCGACCTGGGCGGACGAGCCGACGCCCTCGCCCGCCGACTTCGGGCTGCCCACCGAGGACGACGGCTCGCGCGACGACCCGCTCCTGGGGCAGAACATGCGGCACTGCACCGGCTACCGGCCCGACTTCGCCGCGCTGCGCGCCGCGCGGACCCGCGTCGTCATCGCGGCCGGGCAGGAGTCCGAGGGCGAGTTCGCCGCGCGCGCGGCGACCGCCGTCGCCGAGCGGCTCGGCACCGAACTAGTCGTGTTCCCCAGTCATCACGGCGGTTTCCTGGGTGGCGAGTTCGGTCAGCACGGCGCCCCCGAGCCCTTCGCGAAGACGCTGCGCCACACGCTCGACACCCACCGCTGAGCCCGGGCGCATCCGCGAGACATCCCCGTTTCCGGAGAGACCTGCCGCTTGCGGTCGACCGGTGGACCGGACCGCGCTAAGCTACAACCAAATGGTTGTACATGAAGTGGGCGACCGGGCCGTGGACCAGCTGTTCCACGCGCTGGCCGACACGACACGACGGGACATCCTGCGCCGGTGCGTCCGGACCGGGACGTCGGTGTCACAGCTGGCGGCGGCGTACCCGATGAGCTTCGCCGCCGTGCAGAAGCACGTCGCGGTCCTGGAGCGGGCCGGGCTCGTGACCAAGGAGCGCCGCGGCCGCGAGCAGCTCGTCCGCACCGACGCCGAGGGTCTGCGGCAGGCGCGGCAGGCGATCGACCTGCTGGAGACGGCGTGGCGCGGGCGCGTGGACCGGATGTCCCGGCTGCTCGCCGAGGAGCCCGCCCCGCCCCCGCCCCCGGCCGCCGAGAAAAACAACCCCGCAAGGAGAGCCGAATCATGAGTGTCACCAGCATCGACAAGGATCTCGACCACCTCACGCTCACGCTGATCGCCGACTTCACCGCCCCGGTCGGGCAGGTGTGGCAGCTGTGGGCCGACCCGCGGCGGCTGGAGCGGTGGTGGGGGCCGCCGAGCTACCCGGCCACCTTCGAGGAGCACGATCTGACCCCCGGCGGCGACGTCACGTACTTCATGACGGGCCCCGAGGGCGAGAAGCACCGCGGATGGTGGCGGATCACCGCGATCGAGCCGCCGACGTCCCTGGACTTCACCGACGGGTTCGCCGACCAGGACGGGAAGCCGGCCGCGGACCTGCCCGTCTCGACGGTACGGATGCGGCTGACCGAGCACGCCGGAGGCACCCGCATGGAGCTGCGCTCGGCCTTCGACTCGCGCGAGCAGATGGACCAGCTCCTGAACATGGGCATGGTGGACGGCCTGACCGAGGCCGTCGGCCAGATGGACGCCCTGCTCGCCGGCTGACACGGCACCGGGCGGGAGGCCCTCTTCCCGCCCGGCCCCTCTCCCCTGCCCCCTCGCGCCCCGCCGTCGTACGACTCCGGCAGGCCCGACAGGCCCACCACACCCGGGCAGCCACGCGCGGGTCACCTACACTCGCGCAATGGCCAAGTACTTCGACGTGCATCCCGACAACCCCCAGCGGCGCAGCATCAGCAGCGTGGTGGACGGGATCCGCTCCGGCGCGCTCGTCGCGTATCCGACGGACTCCTGCTACGCGCTGGGCTGCCAGCTCGGCAGCCGCGACGGCATGGACCGCATCCGGTCGATCCGTCAGCTCGACGACCGCCACCACTTCACCCTGATGTGCGAGAGCTTTGCGCAGATGGGCCAGTTCGTTCACCTCGACAACGACGTGTTCCGCGCCATCAAGGCCGCCACGCCCGGCAGTTACACCTTCATCCTGCCCGCCACCAAAGAGGTGCCGCGGCAGATGATGCACCCGAAGAAGAAGACCGTCGGTGTCCGCATCCCCGATCACATCGTCACCCAGGCCCTGCTCGCCGAGCTCGGTGAGCCGCTGCTCTCCAGCACGCTGCTCCTGCCCGACCAGGAGGAGCCGCTGACGCAGGGCTGGGACATCAAGGAGCGCCTCGACCACCTCGTGGACGCGGTCGTCGACTCCGGCGACTGCGGCACGGAGCCCACCACCGTCATCGACTTCTCCGACGGTGAGGCGGAGATCGTCCGGCGGGGAGCGGGCGACGTCACGCGCTTCGAGTAGGCGCCCGGCCGGGTGCCATCGGCAACGGTCTCAGGCCTCCGGTGTGCAGCACCCGCCCCGGCGCATCAGACGGCCGACCTCCAGCCAATACGCCTCGTCCGGCCGCTGCCGCTGCCGCTGCCGTTCGAACGCGGACGTCAGCTCCTCGGTCGTGTACGGGGTACCGCCCCGGAGCACCGACACCGTCCGCACCATCGTGGCGAAGTCCGTGAACGGGTCGCCGTCGACCACGGTCACATCGGCGACCTTCCCGGCCTCGATGGTGCCCAGGTCCCGGTCCAGGCCGAACATGCGGGCCGGCAGTACGGTCGCGGTGCGCAGCGCCGCCGCCGGGGACAGGCCGCCCAGGTGCAGGGCGCGCAGCCCCAGATGCAGTGCGAGACCGACCGGGACGAGGGGCTGGTCGGTGCCGAGGGCGACCAGGCCGCCGGCGGTGAGGATGCGCCGGTAGATGTCGGTCTCCCTGCGCAAGGTGGCCAGCTGGGCCTCGCTCGGCGGTTCGGCCGCGCCGGCCTTGACCGCCGCGGCGTCCCACGGCGGCATCACCGCGATGACGCGCGGGTCGTCGGCGAGGCCGGGGTCCGCTCCGAGCAGGGGCGCCGACGTGAACGGCGTGGCGATCAGGGAGAAGGCCGCGCCGCGTGCGGTGTAGATCTCGACGACGTCCTGCCAGGCGCGGCCGGTCGCCGTCACGGCGTGCCCGAACTCCGCGCGCTGGGTGGCCTGCAGATGGGTCGTCAGGTCCTGGCCGAGCTGGATGCCGGGCGAGAGCAGATGGCCTCCCGTGCGCACGCCGAGCCGTTCGTGCGCGAAGCGCGCCGCCTCCTCCATCACCCAGCCCGGCGCCCGCACATAGGTCTTGACGAAGTCCCAGTCGAGCGCCTCCCCGCGCGCCAGGGAGCGCCTGAGGGCGGCCCTGCTCCGATGGGCGCGGCCCATGCTGTACGCGACGCGGGCGCCGTCGAGGAGTTCGCCCGTCGTGAGGAGGCGGGGGCCCGCGAGTTCGCCCGCGAACACCGCCTCACGGATACGGGCCTGTTCGTAGGCGAAGCCGCCCAGCGACACGGCCGTGGTGATCCCGTACGTCAGCTGGCCCGCCGTCTGGCGTCCGCCGTACGTCGTCTGCCACGGGTGGGTGTGGGTGTCCCACAGGCCGGGGACGACCGTGTGCCGCGAGGCGTCGACGTGGCGGGCAGCGGCGGCGCGGCCGGCGGGTCGGTGCGGCCGCACGGCGGTGATCCGGCCGCCTCGGACGACGATGTCGACGTCCTCCCGCACCTCGTCGCCGGTGCCGTCCCACAGCCGGCCCGCGTGCACGACGACGTCGGCGGGCGCGGGCCTGCGCCCGTCCAATGGTGCCCGGACCGTGCGCGGGCGGCCTCCGTCGACGCCGATCAGGCGCAGTCGGCCGTTCGACAGGTAGAGGAGTGACTTCGAGTCGCCCGCCCATGAGGGGTGGTCCGCGGGTTCGGCGGAGAGCGGGCGCAGTGCGCCGCGTGGCGTGCCGTCGGGCGTCACGGGCAGCAGGTGCAGCGCCGATTCGACGATCACGGCGAGCCAGCGGCCGTCCGGGGACCAGACGGGCCCGGAGTCGTACCGGTCGGAGACGGAGGTGTGCGGGGCCACGGCGTGCAGCCGGTCCGCTCCGGTGGTGGCGTCGACGATCCGGATGAGGTTGTAGCCCTCGCGGAAGCGGTGGTTGATGCGGTTGCGGTCGCAGAGCGCGAGGTGGCGGCCGTCCGGCGACCAGCTCGGCCGGCCGGGCAGGCCCCCGCCGCCGAGCGGCGTCACCAGGGCGCGTTCGGCTCCCGACGCCAGGTCGCGCACCATGAGGCGGCCGGTCATGTCCAGGCAGGCGAGCCGCTTACCGTCGGGTGAGAGCGCCGGGTGGACCCGGCCGCCGGTCGCCAGTGCGGTCTCCGCGCCGGTGGCGAGGTCGTGCCGGTACACGCCGAGCAGCCCGTCGCGGTCGTCGGCGTACACCAGGGACTTCCCGTCCCGTGCCCAGGCCGGGCCGAGCAGGTAGCCGGTGGCTGCCGCCCGGCGCAGTCTGCGGGGCGGGCGGCCGCCCGAGGTGTGCGCGAGCCAGAGCGAGTTGAGGGCGGCGAAGGCGATACGGCGCCCGTCGGGCGAGAGCGCGGGCAGATGGATGCCGCGGGTCGGCCGCGCGCGTCCAAGGCCCAGGTCGTACTCCTTGACCCGGTACCGCGGGCGGTGCACCGGCAGGGTGGCGTCGAAGGGGATCGCTTCCTGCTTGCCGGGTCTGTCGGGGCGTACGAGCGTGAAGCGGCCGTCGAGGGTGAGCAGGAGCTCTCCCTTCGCCGTCCAGCGCGGCGGCACGGGGGCCGGATCGCCGTCGAGCGCGACGGGCCGGCCGTCGACGACGAGGGTGCAGGAGGCGCGGGGCGCGGGTGTGATCCGCAGATGGGCGAGCCGACGCCCGTCGGGGGCCAGGGCGGGCGTCATGACCTGCGCGGTCGCGGTCTCGGTGCGGACGACGGTGACGGGGCCCGCTCCCCCGGCGGGGACGGCCGCGACGGTCCTGGCATCGAGCCTGGTGCCCTGCGCCGCGGTGACGACCTCACCCCGGACGAACAGGAGCTGCCCGCCGTCCGGCGACCAGGTCGGGTCGAAGTCCTCCCACGGCCCGTCCTGCAAGGGCCCGTCCTGTCCGGGCCGCCCGGTCACGCGGGTGAGTTCGCCGCTCGCGAGGTCCAGGACGTGGATGCGGTACGAACCGCCGCGCACCGGGTCGCCGCCCCGCTCGGACGCGAAGGCGATGCGCGATCCGTCGGGCGACCAGGCGGGGCCGCGGTCGTCCCAGGGGCCGTCGGTGCGCTGCCGCAGGCGTGTCCCGTCGGCGCGCATCGTCCAGATGTGGAACCCGCCGTCCTGGTAGGCGCAGAACGCGACCGACGTGCCGTCCGGGGCGTACACCGGCCGGTTCGGCTCCAGCCCCGGCGGCGTCAGCGGGACCGCTTCGCCGCCGGTGCGGGGCAGGGACCACAGCGTGGCCTGTGCCTCGACGACCAGCCGGTCGGCGGCCGGCGCGAGGGTCGCCGCCCCGTTCGTGACGCGGGTGAACGAGAGGGGGACCGTGGTGCGCGGCCGGGCCGGTGCGGGCGTCGCCCCCAGCGCGGCGACCGCCCCGGAAGCCCCCGTGGCGACGAACAGCCGACGTCGGGACAGTCGGGGCAGTCGAGACAGAGGCAACGCGGTGTTGTGCCGGTCACAGTCCATGACACAGCACACTCGCCCATCACCACCGCCGTGGACAACACCGCACGACGACAACACGCCGTTGTGCTACGTCGTGAACTCGCCGAGCCAGCCGCGGTTGAGGAGGTGCCTGGGCAGGAACGGCGACTTCTCGTCGACGGGGAAGCCCGCGTCGTACGCCAGGCACGCCATCGCGAGGGGGCCGAGTGCCACGCGGCGGTACGGCGCGTCACCGTCCGCGGACCGGTCGTCGGCCCAGTAGCGCTCGTGGTGGGCGAGGGCTTCGGCGAGGGCCTCCGTGAAGGCGGCGCGGTCACCCGCGATCAGGCGGTGGAGGAGTGCGGCCGGCTGATGGTCGATCAGGTTGAGGAAATCGCTCGGGGTGCGGGTCGCGACGTGGGGGTGGGAGGTCTCCATGGTGGCGATCAGATGCTGGACGACATCGTCCATGGGGTGCCTGAGCCAGAAGGCCCGCAGCGTTTCGATCCAGTGGAAGACGTACGCGTCGAGGGGCGTGGCCCGGCGCAGGTCGTCCAGCGGCACGCCGCAGAGCAGGGTCAGTCGGTCCTGTTCCCGGCAGACGACGGCGAGGTAGAAGGCGTCGAGCCAGGCGCGGGCGTCCGCGGCCGGGACGGGTCCGGTGGCGGGCAGCCGCAGCACGTGGTCGGCGATGCGGCACTCCACCGTGCCCTGGTGGGACGTGGCCGTGCGGAACAGCGCCGAGCCGGTCTGCATGGCCCACACCCAGGCCTCCCAGGTCTCCAGGTTCGCGCCGTCCGGGTCGGCCGCGAAGCGTGCGTCGCTCAGCTTCTTCGTGGTCGTGAAGGCGTGGGCGAGGCCTGCCGGGCTCTGGGCCAGCCGGGCGACGTCCGCGGCGGTGAGGTCGACTTCGACCACGTCGGCTGCGGGGGCGGCCGGTGACGGAGACCCGGCGCACAGCTTCCTCATCGCCTCCATCAGCTCGGGCGGCGGCACCACGGAGAAGGAGCGGGTCTCGTGGTCGATGACGGTGAGGGAGGTGAGCCGCCCCTGATGCCACCAGTAGAGCCGGGGTGACAGCGCGCCCGGCCCGTCCTCGTGCGCGCCGAGCGCGTACGTGCCCAGGTCGTTGACCGCGTCCACCACCGTGCCGTCCTCGATCGGGTGGAACGCGAGGAGGTTCCTGCTGGGGACGACGACGAGCGCACCGGCCTCCGGCAGGTCCCTGCCGGTGGTCGCGCGGGCCAGTTCGGGGAGCACGAGCGCTTTGCTCGCCACGAAGTGGGAGTCCCCGTGGACGGACATCAGCCGCGCACCCTGCGGTCCTGTCACCTCCACGTGCTCCACCGGTTCACGGATCAGGTTCTGCCGGGCCGCCGCCCGGAGCCGCTCCCATCCGACGCGCGCCACGTCGTGGTCGTTGAGGACGCGGACGGAGGTGGGGGTGTCGAGGGCGATCGCCAGGAGCAGGCCCTCGGCCACCGGCCGCGCGTAACGGAAGCCGTTCGCCGGCTCGCCGGAGAGGGCGTCGTCGGGCAGGAGACGGAGGATGGCGCCGTCGAGCAGTTCCTGCGCGCCCTCGCCGCCCCGGGACGCGTCGGCCAGGGCGGTGAAGTGCTGTTCGACCAGGCGGGGCCAGTGTTCCCCGGCCACGGCGCGGCACTTGTGTGCCAGGTTCGGGAGCGGGCTGCGGTGCCCGTCGCCCCACAACACGGCGTCACCCTCCACCCGCGGACGTATGCCGCGGTGTGTCAGGAAGTGATCGGCCGTCAGGTTCCGCAGGTGTTCGGCCTGCGCGAAGGTCAGCATCGGCAAGTGGGGATCGGGCGCGTGGTGTTCGTTCACCCGGTGACTCTACGAAGGGGCCGGCGGCCGGATCACGAGGGGGTGCCGGGGAGTGGTGGGAGTGCGACCACGCGACGTGGCGGCGGTAGCGGTGGCGGTGGCGGTGGCGCGGGTCATACCGGGAGCTGACCTCGCCGCCCGCCACGTACCTCCAGAGTCTGCCCGCGCGTGCTACCGGAGGCCGACGCGGCCCAATTCCCCCTGGCCTAGCCTTTCTTGCCATGACGAGAACCCGAACCACCCTGCATCGACGCGCCCTTGTCACCACTCTCGCCCTCGCTCTCGTGCTGCCTCTCGCGGGCGGGGCGACCGCCTTCGCCGACGGGCGCGGCGGCAACGACGGCACCGAACGCTCCGGTGGCACCGGTGCCCCCTCGGTGAGCGACACGGCGACGGCACCGCTGCGCCTTCCTCGCCCCACCGGCCCGTTCGCGGTCGGACGCGACATCCTGCATCTCGTCGACAAGAGCCGCCCCGACCCCTGGGTGCCCTCGGCGGGCGCGCGGGAGCTGATGGTGTCCGTGTACTACCCCGGCCGGAGCGGCGGACATCGCACCTCCTACACATCGGAGGAGGAGGCCAGGCTGATGCTGGAGTGGTGGAACCTGGACAAGCAGGTCTCCCCCGCCGCGTACAGCACCACCCGCACCTTCGCGCGCGCCGGAGCACGGCCCGCGCCGGGGCGGTTCCCCCTGATCGTGCTCTCCCCCGGCTTCAGCGCTCCCCGCGCCACCCTGACCCACCTCGCCGAGGACCTGGCCAGCCGTGGCTTCGTCGTGGCCACCGTCGACCACGCCTACGAGTCCACCGGTACGGCCTTCCCCGGCGGGCGCGTGCTCACCTGTGAGGCCTGCACCGTCGCCGACAAGCCCGGCCGGGGCAAGGCCGTCACAGCAGGGCGGGCCAAGGATCTCTCGTACGTCATCGACCGGCTGACCGGGCACAAGGCCGCCTGGCGGCACGCCCGCATGATCGACCCCGATCGGATCGGCGCGGGCGGGCACTCCATCGGCGGGGCGTCCGCGCTCGCCACCATGACGAACGACCGCCGGGTGCGGGCGGGCATGAACATGGACGGCAGTTTCCACACCGGGCCCGCCGGGATCGACGGACGCCCCTTCCTGATGCTGGGCACCGAGGAGCAGCACACGCCGGGGATCGAGGACGGCAAGAACTGGGACGAGACCTGGCAGGGCCTGGACGGCTGGAAGCGCTGGCTGACCGTCGCGGGCTCCGGGCACTTCACCTTCACCGACGCGCCCGTGCTGATGGGGCAGGCCGGTGTGGTCGACCCGAAGGTGCCGCTGTCCGGTGAGCGTTCCGAGCAGATCACCCGGGCGTACATAGGGGCGTTCTACGAGCAGCAGCTGCGCGGCATCCCGCAGCCGCTCCTCGACGGGCCGACGCCGGGCAACCCCGAGGTCACCTTCCAGCGACGCTGACCTCGCGACTCCCGCTAGCATGTAATGCATGACCGTCATCAGTGACCCTTACGAGCCGCGTACACCTTACGAACTGCGTGCGGGAGTGCCGTCCGTCGAGACCTTCCGCCGTCTGCGCACCGACGCCGGGCTCTCCGACAGGGCGCCCGAAGCCGTTGCGCTCGCCCTGCCGAACACCTGGTACGGCGTGGTGCTCCACCACGAGGGTGAGCCCGTCGGCATGGGGCGGATCGTCGGCGACGGCGGCACGGCGTTCCAGCTCGTCGACATCTGCGTACACCCCGCACATCAGGGGCAGGGGCTCGGCAAGCGCATCATGGCCGCGCTCACCGAGGAGCTGGAGCGCCGCGCGCCCGCGACCGCGTATGTCTCACTGATCGCGGACGGCCCGGCGCGCTTCCTGTACGAGAAGTTCGGCTTCGCCGACACCGCCACGCACGACTCGATCGGCATGTACCGCTCGATGACGGCGGGCCGGGGGACGACCGGGGGCTGAGGCGCGCTGTCACGGGTGACCCAGCCCACTTCCGGGGGCCGGTGGCTGTGAGGCCACTCATAGGGGACACGTCACATGCTAAAGGCGGTAGTAGCCGCCCGGGGGCGTCCGGCGGGGCCGGGACGTCCCCGCGGGCGCTCCGAGCGGGGGCCTCTTCGTAACCGGGTAGTACGTCACATGATTGCGCGCCTCCCCGAGCGTCGCTAACTCTGGCTGAGTCTTCGGGACGCCCCGACCACCCGGCACAGTCGCCCGCTCCGGTCCGGCGCCCCTCACGTCCCCACCCAGGAGTTCACTCCCGCATGTCGATGACCCGTACCGCCCGCACCCGCAAGTTCTCCCTCGCCGGCCTCGCCACCGCCGGTGCCGCCGCCGCGGCCCTCACGCTGGTCCCCTCCCCCGCCCAGGCCGCCGAGCCGGCCAAGGCGCCCGCGTCCGCGCCGCAGGCCGCGGGCGACAAGAAGTACCCCGAGAACCTCGACGGCTGGATCCGCGAGTCCCTGGACATCATGAAGTCCAAGGGCATCCCCGGCAGCTACGAGGGTCTGCACCGCAACATCATGCGCGAGTCCGCCGGCGACCCGAACGCGCAGAACGGCTGGGACGTCAACGCCCAGAACGGCACCCCCTCCAAGGGTCTGCTCCAGGTGATCCAGCCCACCTTCGACGCCTACCACGTCGCGGGCACGCCGAACAACCTGACCGACCCGGTCGCCAACATCACCGCTGCCGCCAACTACGCCGCCGACAAGTACGGCTCCATCGACAACGTCGACTCCGCCTACTGAGTCCTCCGTCCACTGAGTCAACGGTCACTGAGTCCTCGGTTCGCGAAGAGAGGCAGCGCATGCCGCACGAGAGCGGGAACGGCCATCGGCGCCGGCCCCGGAAGAAGGCCCTGCGGTACGTCGCGTGGGGCGCCCTGGGCGCGGTCCTGATCGGCGGCGGGGGCGTGGCCTACGCCTGGCAGCACCTCAACGGCAACATCCGGGGCACCGACGTGAACGCGGCCCTCGGCAAGGACAGGCCCGCCGAGCAGCGCGACGGGTCGATGAACATCCTGCTGCTCGGATCCGACTCGCGCGCCGGCACCCACGGCCGGTACGGCAGCGGTGTGAGCGGTGCACGGGCCGACACGGCGATGGTCCTGCACGTCGACAAGACCCACAAGAAGGCCTCGGTCGTCAGCATTCCGCGCGACACCATGGTCGAGCGGCCGCAGTGCGCGCAGTCCCACGGCGGCGGCGCCGCGGGCGCCCAGCAGGCCATGTTCAACTCGTCCTACCAGGTGGGCGGCCCCGCCTGCACCGTGAAGACGGTCGAGAAGATGTCGGGCCTGCGCATGAACCACTACCTCGAAGTCGACTTCAAGGGGTTCCAGAAGCTCATCGACGAGCTCGGCGGTGTCGACATCACCACCCGCGAGGCCATCAAGGACCACAACAGCGGTCTCTCGCTGACCGCAGGCAAGCACACGCTGAAGGGCGAGGAGGCGCTGGCGCTGGTCCGCACCCGGCACGGCGTGGGTGACGGCAGCGATCTCGGCCGCATCCAGCTCCAGCAGGCGTTCATCAAGGCCCTGATCCACCGCGCCGAAACCGTCGATCCGCTCGGCGACCCCGCCAAGTCCTACGACCTGGCCGACACCGCGACCAAGACCATCAGCGCCGACTCCGACCTGGCCTCCGCGGACAAGCTGCTCGGCCTTGCCAAGGAACTGAAGGGCATCAGCCCGGACCGCACCCACATGGTGACCATGCCGGTCACCTACGACGCCCGGGACGCGGGCCGGGTCCTGCCGCTGGACAAGGCGTCGCACCAGGTCTGGAACGCGCTGCGCCAGGACCGGCCCATACCGGAGTCCGCGACGCGGGAGTCGGTGGCCGACAGGACGGACTCACCGGTGTCGGCCGGCTCCTGACCCGGGGCAGCGGGCCTGGCATCGTGTCCCTGCCCACGAAATCTCACCCGAGTGTTTCTGTTATCGAGGTGGGCGCGGGGCGTCTCCCCTGTGTCGGAGGAGTCAGCCCCCCACACAGAGAGTGGACACAGCGTGAGCAGCGAACGCCAAGTCACGATGATCAGGGCAGCGCGGGACGGGAACCAGCAGGCGCAGGACGCGCTGGTGGCGGAGTATCTGCCGCTGGTCTACAACATCGTCGGGCGGGCCCTGAACGGCCACGCGGACGTGGACGACGTGGTGCAGGAGACCATGCTCCGGGTCCTCGGCGGCCTGGACGGGCTGCGCGGCCCGGAGAACTTCCGCAGCTGGCTGGTGGCCATCACCATGAACCAGATACGCGGCCACTGGCGCGAGCGCGCGTCGGGGGCGATACCCGCCGGCGGTGGTCTCGCGGACGCGTACGACGTGGTGGACCCGGGCGCGGACTTCGTGGATCTGACCATCACCCGGCTCGGCCTCTCCGGGCAGCGGCGGGAGACCGCCGAGGCGACCCGTTGGCTGGACGAGGACGACCGTGCCCTGCTGTCGCTGTGGTGGCTGGAGTCCGCGGGCGAGCTCACCCGGGCGGAGGTCGCCGCGGCGCTTGAGCTGTCGCCGCAGCACACGGCGGTACGGGTGCAGCGCATGAAGGCCCAGCTGGAGACGGCCCGCGTCGTCGTCCGCGCCCTGTCGGCCGGCCCTCCTTGTGCGGGGCTGCGGCAGATCACCGCCGGCTGGGACGGGGTGCCGTCGGCGCTGTGGCGCAAGCGGCTGGCCCGCCATGCCCGCGACTGCTCGGCCTGTGCGGGCCACTGGTCCAACCTGGTGCCCGCCGAGGGGCTGCTGGTGGGGCTCGGCCTCGTGCCGGTGGGCGCCGCGCTCGGGAGCCTGGTCGTGGCGCCGGACCTCGTCGAGGTCGGCTCGGCCTCCGCCGTGACCGCCCACGGGACGGCCGCCCCGGTCTCCGCCAGGACGCGGGCCCGCCGTGACCGCGCCAGACGCCGCCGTCGTACGACCGGTGTGGCCGCCGCGGTCGTCGCGCTCGGCATCGGCGGCACCGCGGTGCACCTCCTCACCGGACCGGACACGGACGAGAGCGCGCCGGCCACCGCCGCCGCCCCCGCCTCACCCACCCTTCCCCCGGCCTCGAAGAGCGCCTCCCCCTCGGCCTCCCCCACGCGCTCGGCGTCCCCCAGCGCCAAGCCGTCCCCGAGCAGGACGAAGAAGAATAAGAAGGCCGACCCCTCCCCGACCCGCACCTCGGCCAAGCCGAAGCCGAAGCCCAAGCCCGAGGCGCCCGACACGGCCCCGCCGCAGCCGAGCGGCACCGCCGAGCAGGTCGTCGCGCTCGTGAACACCGAGCGGGCCAAGGCGGGCTGCGGCCCGGTCCGGTCCAACGGCAAGCTCGCCACGGCGGCCGCCAAGCACTCGTCCGACATGGCGGCCCGCGACTACTTCGACCACCAGAGCCCGGACGGCACCGACCCCGGCGACCGCATCAGCGCGGCCGGCTACCGCTGGAGCACGTACGGCGAGAACATCGCCCGCGGGCAGCAGACCCCGGCGTCGGTGATGGACTCGTGGATGAAGAGCCCCGGCCACCGCGCCAACATCCTCAACTGCGACTTCAAGGAGCTGGGCGTGGGCATCCACAACGCGTCCGGCGGCCCGTGGTGGACGCAGGCGTTCGGCACGGAGCGCTGAGACCGAGGAGCCCCGAGCCGTCCGGCGTGGTCGGCTCGGGGCGATCGGCCGACGTGCGGTCAGCCGACCTGCTGCGTGTGGAACTGCTCAAGCCGCCGCTGTGCGAGCTGCAGGGTGCCGCGTTGGCGGCCGGGCACCCGGCGGCGCAGGGCGACCAGGCCGGGGCCCAGTGCGCGGACCGCCTCGGGGTCCCGCACACGGTCCCAGAGGTGGTGGGCGCGGTCTGCCGCCGCTTCCACCTCCGGGGAGTCCGGCGCCTGGCCCGCCGCGAGACGGGCCGACGCCACCGCGAGCCAGGTCTCGCAGCTGCGCGCCGGGTCCCCGGCGAACCGCGCCAGGTCGGCCCGTACCTCCATCCAGTGGATGGTCTCCTTCGAGCCCGGCCCGTGCATGCGCAGCGCGCTCTGCTCCCAGGACGCCGCCAGGGCCGCCGCCTCGCCGTGCCGGCCCGCCTCGACGGCGGCGGTGATCGCCGCGTGCGGGTCCATGGAGGCGTCGGCGGGCGTCGCGGGCTGCGGCTCGGGTGGGGCGGTGGGCGGCGTGCCGGGGTCGTGGACCGGCAGCAGGTCCGGGGCGTTCTCGCCGAGGCTCAGGGCGGCCTGCTGGTGGAGCTGGGGCAGCGGGGGGCGGTGGCCGCTGCGGAGGACCGTCGCGAGGGCCTTCATGTACGCGGGGGTCGCGGGCGTACGGCGTCTGGCGGGCGGCGCGACGCGGCCGTAGAACGCGACGCCGGGTCCCGCGTCGAGGGGCCGCTCGGTGAGCGCCTGCCAGCTCTCCGGGTCGGTGTGCAGGTCGGCGAGGACCGTGGTGCTGCCCACCGGGCGCAGCCGCAGCTCCTGGGCGATCCAGTGCCACGGAAAACCGGTGTAGCGCACCGTCGCCGTGGTGGTCCTGGCGAGCGCGAGGTGCAACTGCCGCTGGCGCCGGTCGAGGTGGACCTGCCCGACGAGGTAGATCGTCAGCGGTCCCGGCGCCATGGCGGCCGCCCGCAGCCGGGTCAGTACCGTCTGCGGGTCCAGCGGGTCCGCCAGTTCCACGATGCTCGCGGTCGGCGTACCGGCGAGGGTCTCCGGGGGCACCGCCGCGAGGACGGGAAGTACGGAGGCCGCGTCCACCAGGCGCCCCTTGCCCACCGGGGCAGCCGCGACGAGCAGCACGGTTCCAGGCATCGGCCCCTCCCTCTCGATCATCACGTCAGCACCGTATCCGCATCTCCCGCCCGCCGCGCCCATCCGGCTTCAGCTGCTGTGCGACGAGGGGTGCGGTTCGGGTGGTCACCCCCAATTCCGGGCGATGCGTGCGGAGTCGGACGATCAGGAGCATCTCGACGCACCCGCGGCCGCGTGCGGATCGATACGGTTCGGGGGCGGGCCCGCGAGGCGGTTCCGCCGGACAAAGGGGGCTTATGATCTTCGTCGTTTCCATGGTGGTCGTGTTCGCGGCCGTGATCGGGCTGTGCCTGTTCGTCCTGCGGCGCAGGGGCGGTGCGGGCGAGCGCGGGGCACGGGAGCGTGCGGCCGCGGAGCAGGGATTCGCCCAGGGGCTCGGCGGCGCGAACGCCACGGGGCAGAACGCGGGGCCCGGGGGAAGCTGAGCGGCGGATCGATGAAATCATCGAGGAATGTCTGACTTGATCATTGCCGCGTGTGACGGAGCGGCGAAGAAGAATCCCGGGCCCGCCGCCTGGGCCTGGGTGGTCGCCGACGCCGAGGGCCGCCCGCAGCGCTGGGAGGCGGGCCCGCTCGGCCACGCCACGAACAACGTGGCCGAACTGACCGCG
The DNA here is from genome assembly GCF_040654255.1 of Streptomyces sp. NPDC050732. Taxonomy (NCBI): domain Bacteria; kingdom Bacillati; phylum Actinomycetota; class Actinomycetes; order Kitasatosporales; family Streptomycetaceae; genus Streptomyces; species Streptomyces sp. NPDC050732. Next base: position 115,938 of record NZ_JBFAHP010000008.1, on the reverse strand, counting down.
CTGGCCGAGCTGTTGGAGGCCACCGACCCGGCGCGGCCGCTCGAAGTGCGGATGGACAGTCAGTACGCGATGAACGCGGTCACCAAGTGGATCGCGTCCTGGAAGCGCAACGGATGGCAGACCGCAGCGAAGAAGCCGGTCGCCAACAAGGACCTCGTCGTACGCATCGACGCGCTGCTGCAGGGCCGTGCGGTGACGTTCCGGCACGTGGCCGCCCACCAGGTCGGCGGCGATCACCTCAATGCGATCGCCGATGTCGCGGCCAGCGACGCCGCGACGACCCAGCGGCCCGCGGGCACCGCCCACGGCGACCGCGAGATCCCCGAGCCGCGCCCGGAGCGCATGACCGCCGCCCCCGCGGACCGCACGCCCAGGAAGGCCGCCACCCGCGCGAAGAAGTCGGCCTCAAGCGCGGTGATCAAGGCCAAGTACCCCGGCCGCTGCCACTGCCAGAAGCCGTACGCCGCCGGTGAGAAGATCGCCAAGAACGCGCACGGCTGGGGCCATGTGGAGTGCCGGGACACCGCCGACGCCTGACGCCGGGCGGACACGGTCGACGTCCGGCACCGCCTACCAGTCGAATGTCCGGGTGTCGAGCATGTTGAAGCCGAGCGTCGACTTGCCCACGTACTCCAGGCACGCCTCGGGTCCGGCGGGCAGCACCGAGCAGAAGGTCGCTTCGCGCAGCAGCCGCTCCATGGGCCCCGGGCCGGTCAGCGCGTCGGCGCCGCAGATCCGGACGGCACCCAGGGCGAGCCGGGGAGCGAGTTCGCCGATGCAGTACTTCGCCGCGTGCACCGCCGTGTGTGCCTCCGGGCTGCCCTTCTCCTCGTCGACCAGCCGGGCGGCGGAGTAGACCAGCGCCCGTGCGGCCCTGAGGTCGACGGCGAGCCGGCCGACGTCCGCCTGGAGGACGGGTGAGGAGCGGCGGTGCTCCTGCGACCGGAGGAAACGGACGGTCAGCCTGAGGATGGACTCCGCGATTCCCAAATACGCGCCCAGGCAGCCGGACACCGTCCAGTGCGGTTCCCTGACCAGCTTGAAAAGGGCGAGCCCTTCCTCACCGAGGAACAACCGCTGCCTGGGAACGGCCACTTCGCTCATCGTCATGGTCGCGGTCCGGGTGCCGGGCGGTGCGGCGGCGTCCCCAGCGGCGGCGAAGGAGACGCCGGGGTCGTCCTTGGACACCACGAAATGCGACACCTCATCGGCTATGGCGGCGCCTTCCTCGCGGGCCGCGACCACGTAGTGGTCGGCGATACCGGCGAGTGGCACACAGGACCTGGCGCCTTTCAGGATGTAGTCGTCGCCCGTGTCGCGGTAGGTGGCGCGAATGTGGCGGAGTTCGGCGCCGGTTCCCGTCTCCGTCGTGGCCGAGGCGAACATCCGGCCGTGCTCGACGACTTCGCCGAAGAGCCAGGTGCGGAACCGGTCGGCCGCGGCGGGAAGCGGGGACCCGCCCGTCTCGCACAGCGAGCCGATGGCCGCGTTGTGCGTGTGGAAGCCGAGGGCGGTCGCTCCGTCACCGGTGGCCAGCGTCTCCAGGACCTTGGTGTAGTCCAGGAACGACAGGCCCTCGCCGCCGAACTCCCGGGGAACGAGGAGAGCGAGGAAGCCGGCCTCACGGATCAGCCGGTAGCCGCGGTGCGGGGCGATCCTGCCGCGGTCGACCTCGGCCGAGCCGCGGGAGAGCACTTCGGCCGTCCCGCGTGCCCGGTCGAGTATGGCCGTGGTGTCCGCCGCCTCCATGGAGTGCATCCGATCCTTCCCGCGGCCGTCCGCGAAGTGACCCCGTCAGGAAGGCCCCGGGGCCGACGACGGCGTTCTGTCCCATGTCCGGGGCGCCCCACCGCCGTTCACCGAGGCGTTCCACCCCGATTCCAGCAAGTGCCTTACCGGCGGAGTGGACTGTGTTGACGTCGTCATGCGAAGCACAACCCCCTTGATGCGCGCTGAAATTGTCGTACCGGTGTTCGGAGGGCGTCCAATATCTGTTCGTACTGACCACTAGTCCGGTCGGTTATGGGGGTTTCCCCCGGATGGCGCAGCCGACGTGCGCTCTCTCGCCACGGACGGTCTCCTTTCTGCAATGGGTTACGACATAGACAGCCCGCGTGAAGCGGGCACCACGCGACGTGACGCACTGGGCATGGCCGCGGTGCTGTTGGCAGGCGGCGCCCTCTCCTCGGGGGCGGCCGCGCCACGGGCCGGACTGGAGCCCGACGGCTCCTGCCCGGCCACCTACGACGCCGAGTTCGAGGAGGCCCTCGCCGAGGCCGACGCGGAGTTCCCGGAGGACGACGACCGAGGTCTCGCCGAGGCCGGCCCCCGGCGGCGGTTCACCCTCCCGCTGCGCCGCCGCTACCGGGTCACCACCCGGTACGGGAAGCGCGGCAAATGGCTCGCCGGTCACCACACCGGGGTCGACCTCGCGGTACCGCGCGGCACCGCCGTGTACGCGGTGGGCGCCGGAGTGGTCGTGCTGGCCCGCTGGTCGGGGGCGTACGGCAACGCGGTCACCGTCCGGATGCCGGACGGGCACTACGCGCTCTACGCCCACCTCTCCAGCATCCGGGTGCGCAAGGGTGCCCGGGTCCGCGCCGGGACGCGGCTCGGGAGCAGCGGCAGCACGGGCCGTGCCACCGGGCCCCACCTCCACCTGGAGATCCGGGCCCGGCGCCACTACGGCTCGGACATCAGCCCTTACCGCTACCTGGCCCGACGGGGCGCCCGCCTCTGGTGAAGGCGGTAGCGGGGGCGGTCCTGCGGCGAGCGCGGGGTTCACGGCCTCAGGGACTTGAACGCCCGCGTCTGCTCGACGACGGCCCGCTCCGTGGGCAGCCGTTCGATCGACGAGGCGCCGAAGAAGCCGACGATGCCGGTGGTGTGTTCGAGGATGTAGCGCGCGTCCTCGGGCTCGGCGATGGGGCCGCCGTGGCAGAGCACGAGGGCGTCGGGGTTCACGCGCTTGGCGGCGTCGTGCATCTCCTGGACGGCGGCCGCCGCCTGGTCGAGCGTCATCGCGGTGCCCGCGCCGATGGAGCCCTTCGTGGTCAGGCCGACGTGCGGGACGAGGACGTCGGCGCCCGCCCTCGCCATCTCCGCGGCCTGCTCCGGGTCGAAGACGTAGGGCGCGGTGAGCAGGTCGCGTTCGTGGGCGGCGCGGACCATGTCGATCTCCAGGCCGTATCCCATGCCGGTCTCTTCGAGGTTGACCCGGAACGTGCCGTCGTAAAGGCCGACCGTGGGGAAGTTCTGCACGCCGGCGAAGCCCATGGCCTTCAGCTGGTCGAGGAAGAGGCCCATGCGGCGGAAGGGGTCGGTGCCGCACACGCCCGCGAGGACCGGGGTGTCCCGGACGACGGGCAGTACCTCGCGCGCCATGTCGACGACGATCTCGTTCGCGTCGCCGTACGGCAGGAGTCCGGCGAGGGAGCCGCGGCCCGCCATCCGGTAGCGGCCGGAGTTGTAGATGATGAGCAGGTCGACGCCGCCCTCCTCCGCGCACTTGGCGGACAGGCCGGTGCCGGCGCCCGCTCCGATGACGGGCCGGCCGTCGGCGATCTGGGTGTGCAGGCGTGCGAGTGCTTCCTTGCGGTTCATGGGGTGCTCCTGGAAAGGGTGGGTCAGCGGCCGGCCGGTACGGCGGCGCGTTCGCCGATCAGCTGGTGCAGGCGGTCGGCCATCGCGACCGCGAAGGACGCGTCGTTGATGTGGGCGTCGACCTCGTGCAGGCGTACACCGCTGCCGCACACGGTGGCGCGCAGGGCGTCGAGGCCCGTCATGTCGGCGACCGGGTCGGCGAAGGGGGCGTCCGTCATGTCCACGGCCGAGAGTCCGCGCAGGGGCCAGAAGAGTTCGGCGGGCCCGCGGGCCGCGGCGAGCTTGTGGCCGAGCATGGCGCCCAGGGCGGCCATCTCCCGCGCGGTCGTCCGCATCAGCGTGACCGTCGGGTTGTGGACCAGGAACCGTCGTCCGGCGAAGCGTTCCGGGATGCTCGCCTCGGGGCCGAAGTTGACCATGTCGAGGGCGCCGGGCGCGACGACCTGGGGGATGGCCGCGGCGCCCGCGGCGGTGAGCCGGTCGGGGCCCGCGCTGAGCACTCCCCCGACGAGTTCGTCGGCGAGTTCGGTGGTGGTCAGGTCGAGCACGCCGTCGAGGAGACCGTCGGCGGCGAGCTTCTCCACGGCGCGGCCGCCCGCGCCCGTGGCGTGGAAGACGAGGACCTCGTAGCCGAGTTCGGTGAGGCGGGTGCGGGCCGCGTCGACGGCGGGTGTCGTCACGCCGAACATGGTGGCGGCGACGACCTTGCGCCGGGGGCCCGCCAGCTCCTCCAGGTTGCGTTCCTGCCGGCGCGCCATGCCGGCCGCGGCGGCCGCCGCGTTGCCGAGGACGTGGCGCGAGACGGAGTTGATGCCGGAGACGTCGACGACGCTGTACATCATCGTGAGGTCGCTGCTGTCGACGTACGGTGCCACGTCACCGCCCGCCATGGTGCTGACCAGCACCTTCGGTACGCCGATGGGCAGGGCCCGCATGGCCTGCGCGGCGATCGCCGAGCCACCGCTGCCGCCCGCCGCGAGCACCGCGTGGAGCCGTCCCTGCCGGTACAGGTCGAGGACGACCCGGGTCAGTCCTTCGGCCATGGCGGCGACCGCCGCGCCGCGGTCGCCCGCGACCCGCAGACCGGCGAGATCGTGCCCGGCGGCGCGCGCCACCGTCTCGGCCGATATGTCGGGCGTGGGTGTCTGGGCGGGCGGCGGGAGCACGCCGACGTCGACCAGCAGGACGTCGCTGCCGTACTCGCGGAGCCGTTCGCGCAACCAGGCGTACTCCTCGCCCTTGGTGTCCAGCGTTCCGACGAGGACCACGGTCGCCATGTCCTTCACTCTCCTTCATGTGCCCAGTGGTGCTGATCCTGTGGCCGGTCCCGGTCGGTGACAACGACCAGTGGGGCCGGATTGGCCTGCGGGTAGGCGAAGATGAGGGCATGGCGAAGATCCCGACGGCCCGATTGTCACGGCTGCTCACCGGTTGGTCGTCCGAGGGGGCGGGGCCGCTGCCGCGGCGTCTCGCGGATGCTCTGCGGGAGTTGGCCGAGCGGGCGGACGTGGCGCCCGGCACGACTCTGCCGTCCCAGCGTGAACTGGCCGGTGTCCTGGGGGTGAGCCGTTCCACGGTGACCGCCGCGTACAGCCTCCTGGAGGACGCGGGCTGGCTGGAGAGCCGTCGCGGCAGCGGTTCGCGGCTGCGCGGCTCGGGTTCGCCGGAGCGGCACGCGGGTGAGGGGCGGCTCGCGAGCTTCGACGCGCGTACGAGCGGGGCCGATCTCTCCAGTGGTGCGCTGGACGGGCTCGGCGCGGTGGGCGACGCGGTCGGTGCGCTGTCGGCGGAGGATCTCGCCCCGATGTTGCGGGGCGACGGCTATCTGCCGCACGGTCTGCCGGAGTTGCGTGAGGGCATCGCGGCGTACTACCGCGAGGCGGGGGTGCCCACGGAACCGGAGCAGATCCTCGTCACCTCCGGTTCGCAGCAGGCCGTGTGGCTGGTCGCGCAGGCCTTCGTCGACCCGGGCGACACCGTCGTGGTGGAGAACCCCACGTACCGGGGGGCTCTGGAGGCGCTGCGGTCGCGCGGCGCGCGGCTCGTCCCGGTCGGCGGCGACCGGCCCGGGGCGGGCGGTGACGGCTCCGACGCCGCGGCGTTGCGGCGCCTGGGCGCGACGGTGCGGCCGCGGCTCGTCTATCTACAGCCGGCCGTGCACAATCCGACGGGCCGCAGTCTGGACGGCGCGGCGCTGCGGGAGTGGGCGTCGGCGCTCGGCGAGCGTGATCTGTTCACCGTCGAGGACACCGCGTGTGCGGAGCTCGGCCTGGCGGGCGACGGGGCTCCGGTGCCGTTGGCGGCGCGGCTCCCGATGGCGTCCACGATCACGGTGGGGACGCTGTCGAAGCTGTTCTGGGGTGGGGTGCGGGTGGGCTGGGTGCGGTCGTCGCCGCACATCGTCGCGCATCTCGCGAAGATCAAGACATCGGTGGACCTGTCGTGTTCGGTGGTGGACCAGCTGGTGGCGGTGCGGCTGCTGGCCGGGCTGCCGCAGGCGCGGGCGACGCGCCGCGCGGTGCTGCGCGACCGGCTGGCGGGCGCGGAGAAGTTGTTGGCGGCCCGTGCCCCGCACTGGGAGTGGGACCGGCCGGCCGGCGGTCCCGCCCTGTGGGTCCGGGTGCCGGGTGTCGACACGGAGGCGCTGGCGCAGTTGGCGCGGCGCCAGGGGGTGGCCGTCGTGCCGGGTTCCGCGTTCTCCGCCGTGGACGGCTTCCGGGACCGGCTGCGGCTGCCGTACGCGCACGGCGTCGACAAGCTGGAACGGGCGCTTCCGACGCTGCTCGACTGCGCGGAGCGCAGCCGCGACAAGAGCGCCGCCTCTGTTGTCAGACCCTCCTGACAGCATGAAGGCATGGGATTCTTCGACGACTTGGTGCAGCCCGCGGAACCGGCCGAGCCGCGGGGCGAGGTGGTCAGGCTGGGTCCTCCTGGGGAGGACGCGGCCCGGGACCGGCCGCCGGTCGACTGGTTCGAGCCGGCGCCGGTGCCGCAGCTCGCGGTGGCCGGTGAGGGGCCGGAGGCCAAGGTGATGGTGACCGGCTGGTCCGTGTGGCCGGGCTCGGTCACCTTGCACCTCACCGTGCACCGGCCGGTCCACCGGCACAGCGGCGGGGACCGGCGGCAGTCCGGGCTGCGGGTGGGGCTGCTGCTCGGTGACGGTCGGCGGGTGACCTCGCTCGACGCGACGAGCGAGGAGACCGTGCCGGTGGTCGGACCGCCGGAGCTGCGGGCGTACGCGTCGCGGACCGTGCCGACCGGGCTGATCCCGCTGGACCCCGGTGGCCCGGGCGACTCCTTGTTCAGGACCTGCGTCGACCTGTATCTGCCGGAGCTGCCCCCGCCCGGCGAGACGCGGCTGGTGGTGGAGTGGCCGGACGAGCACATTCCGGAGACGGCCACGCCGGTCGACGCCGCCGCCCTGCGCGCCGCGTCCGCGCACGCCGTCGAGGTGTGGCCGGACCTGCCGACGCCTCCGGACACGGGTCCCGAGTTCATCACCGTCGCCCGGCATGGCGGGCCGCCCGACTTCCTCGCCAGGTCGATGTCCGCGCACGAGCGCGGCGTGCTGCGCGAGCGGGAGGAGGCGGAGCAGCGGTATGTGCCACGGAGCGACTGGGAGCGCATGGCCTACGAGGACTGGGACGACGCCGCGCTGATCCGGACCCGACTGGAGGGCGGTGCGCCCGCCGACGCCGTCGTATGGTCGGGCTCCACTCCCCTGCACCTGGCGGCGGAGCGGGGCAGCGCCGAATCCGTGGCCGCGCTGCTGCCACACGTCGAGCGGATCGACGCGCCCGACGAGGAGGGGCACACCGCGCTGTGGCACGCCGCCTGCACCGGCGACGAGGGCAGCATCCGTGCGCTGATCCAAGCCGGCGCGGATGTCTGGACCCCGCAGACCGGCCCCTGGTCGCCGGGCCGACTGCTGCTGACGACGCCGCTCGCCCCGCTCGTCGCCGGCCTGCCGGGGGCGGTGGCCCTGCAGCCCGAGGAACTGGCCGCCTTCCGCGCCGCGGACGCGCTCATCGAGGCCTTCGACGATCCGCAGCTGTGGACGGAAGGGCTCGGTATCGCCTTCGTGCGCGACCTGGACGCCGAGGAAGTCGTCCGACGGCTGGGCGGGGACCCGGCGCGCTGCCCCGAAGTCCCCGTGGAACACGCCCCGTTCGACGAGAACGACTACGACACGTCCCTCCGCTTCGTCGGGGTGGCCGAGTTGCCCGGCACCCCCGGCGGCTGCGTCATCACGCAGGACGGGTACATGCCGAGCGACGACGGCGTGCTGCGCGCGATATCGGCGGGGACGACCGTCTATGGGCTGTACTTCAACCCCAAGGGCGGCACCCACGGCACACTGGCCAGGGACGGCCGCCTCGTGCAGCACGAGGAGATCGGCCTCTCCCCGGACGAGACCGAACCGGCCGCGCACTGGCACTTCCGGTTCTGGCGGTCGGGCCACGGCGTCCCGTACGACGCGCACGATCTCGCCTACGCCTGTGCGGCGGCCGGGCTCCGCGTCACCGACGCCCGGCCCGCCGTGGACGACACCCTGCCGCGACGCTGGGTGGAGCTGCCCCCGGATCTCGTGCGCTGACAGAGGAAGGAGAACCGGGAGTGCTGGAGCGGCTCAACGAAGCCATGGAGTACGTCGAGCGCCACCTCGGCGAGACCGTCGACGTGGCGGAGACGGCCCGTATCGCGGCCACTTCGGAGTACCACCTGCGCCGGATGTTCTCCGCTCTCGCGGGCATGCCGCTGGCGGAGTACATCAGGCGCAGGCGACTCACCCTCGCGGGCGCCGAGGTGCTCGCGGGGCGGGACACGCTGCTGGAGATCGCGGTGCGGTACGGCTATGGCTCGGGCGAGGCGTTCGCCCGGGCGTTCCGCGCCATGCACGGCATCGGGCCCGGCGAGGCCCGGCGCACCGGAGCGACGCTCAGCTCCCAGTCCCGGATGACCTTCCGCCTCACCATCGAGGGGAGCGGCGACATCCGCTATCGCGTGGTGGACAAGGCGGCCTTCACCGTCGTCGGCCGGAAGACCCGGGTGCCGCTGGTGCACTCGGGTCCCAACCAGGCGATCGTCGACTTCGTTCGCGGGATCCCGGCGGCGGACGTGGAGCTTCTGGAGAAGCTGTCGGACCACGAGCCGCGGGGCATCCTCGCCGTCTGCGACGACCTGGACCCGAGCCGCGCCGAGGGCACCGAACTCGACTACTACCACGGGGTGATCACGTCCGCGGCCGCTCCCGAGGGCGCGGCCGTACTGCCCGTCCCGGCCGGGACGTGGGCGGTGTTCTCGGCGTCGGGCCCCGTCCCGGAGGCCATCCAGCACCTGTGGCGGGACGTCTTCATGGAGTGGTTTCCGTCGAATCCGTACCGCAGCCGTCCCGGCCCCGAGATTCTGCGCACGCGGCTGTCGCCGGACAAGTCCGTGGCGGACGCCGAGCTGTGGCTCCCGGTGGAGCGGGACCGCGGCTCAGCCGGCCTGGGCTACCCCTCAGGGTAGAAGACGAAGAGTGTGCAGCCGGTGGTCGTCTGCGGTATGTGCGAGGAACCGGCGGGCGCGTGGATGAACGAGCCCGCGGGGTAGTCGCGTTCACCGTCGTTGAAGACCCCGGAGACGACGTATACCTCCTCGGGGCCCGGCTCGTGCACGTCGATGCCCTGCCAGCAGGAGTGCGGGTCCATCTCCAGGACCTGGGCGCTCGCGCCGTTGCCGCCCTTCCACAGGGGGCGCAGGCGGATGCCGGGGAAGAGTTCGCGGGTGGGGGCGTCGTGCACCGCCGACCAGACGTAGCCGGGCGTCGCGTTCGGTGCGGTATTCGGTGCGGAGTTCTGTTCTGTCGTCATGGCACCAGCCTTCCCGGCCGTCACCGTCCCGCCGAGTGTCTGGATAGTCATGGCGAGGTATTTTTCTGCCATGCATCATGTCGTCGCACTCGTGCACGCTCCGCAGTCGACGTTCGAACTCGCCTGTGCGGCCGAGGTGTTCGGCATCGAGCGGCGCGGGATCGCAAGGCGGTACTCGTTCGGGGTGTGCGCCGAGCGCCCCGGCCCTGTGGGCACGCGCGCCGGGTACGACATGGTCGTGACCGACGGCCTGGGCGCGCTCGAACGGGCCGACACCGTGGTCGTCCCCGGCTGGCAGCCCACCGCCGAGACCCCCTCCCCCGCCGTGCTGCGTGCGCTGCGCGGCGCGCACGGCCGCGGGGCGCGGATCGTCAGCATCTGCTCGGGCGCCTTCGCGCTGGCACACGCGGGACTCCTCGACGGCCGGCGCGCGACCACGCACTGGGCCCTCGCGGACGAACTGGCCGCGCGCTTCCCGGCCGTCCGGCTCGACCCCGACGTGCTCTACGTGGATCACGGGGACGTGGCCACCAGCGCGGGGTCCGGCGCGGGCATCGACCTGTGCCTGCACCTGGTCCGCACCGACCAGGGCGCCCGGTACGCCGCGCACGTCGCGCGGAACATGGTGATGCCACCCCATCGGGAGGGCGGACAGCTGCAGTACGCGGCGCCCCCGCACCCCGCGCAGTTCGACGGTTCGCTGGCGCCGCTCCTCGCGTGGGCTTCGGAGCGCCTCGCCGAGCCGGTCGGCGTCGAGGAGCTGGCCGCGCACGCCGGTGTCTCGGTGCGCACGCTGGCCCGCCGTTTCGCCGATCAGCTGGGCGTCAGCCCCGGTCAGTGGCTGCTGAGCCAACGCGTCGGCGCCGCGCGAGAGTTGCTGGAGTCCACCGATCTCCCGCTCGACGCGGTGGCCCGGCGCGCCGGACTCTCCTCGGCGACCAATCTCCGCAGGCGCTTCCTGCGGGCCCTGGGGACGACACCTGGCGGCTACCGCCGGGCCTTCCGCGCGACTCCATAAGTAAACCCACCACGATGACTACTCTCCGTAGTCATTGATTTGACGCTCCATCAGTTTCCCCCGCTTGCTAATCCTATCGTCCTATGAGGGTAAGAACGGCTCTGAGCGGGAACGATTGACTCGTGACCTCGGTGCCGCCCAGGACTCGATGGCGTCCGGCGCCGGTCATCGCACGCCACGCCATCGCCACCATGGCTACTCTCCGTGAAGGGAAAGAGACACTGCTGGACTGGGATACGGGCACCGCCGACTTCACCTTCGGCCTGCGTCACCGCGTGGTGAACGGCACTGATGTCCTTGCGTTTTGGGGCGAGCTGGACGCCTGGGCCGACCAGGAGCTCTCCCCCCGCGTCACGGCACTCCTCGACCGGGCCGGCCCGCGGGTCGTCGCGGACCTCCGGGGAGTGACGTTCATGGACGCCGGCGGCCTGCGGCTGCTGGTGCGCATCCGGAACCAAGTGATCCTCGACCGTGGCACCTTGTGGCTCGTGCCCGGCAGCCCGCGCAACCGACGGCTGCTGCGCATCACCTCCCTCGACCGCGTCTTCACGATCCCGGCCGGCGCGCCGGTCCCCTGCACGCGGGCCGGCGCCCGAAGCGGCTTCCGCTGATGCGGTCCAGGGCATGAGTCGGGGCGACCTGGGCATTCGGAGGGCATGCATCTTCCCTCCATACGTCTCCCCGACATGCGTCTCCCGTCGGCCGCGACACGCGGCAAGAGCAAGGCACGGCGGGCGGCCAAGGGGCGTGGCGTAGCTGCGGTGGCACGTGCCGGGTTCATCGGGCGCGGCGTGCTGTATCTCCTCGTCGGTGCGCTGGCCCTGCGCATCGCCTTCTCCGACGGCGGCGGGCGCCAGGCCGACCGCGGCGGCGCCCTGGCGGAGCTCGCGGAGAAGCCGTTCGGGAACGTACTCCTGTGGCTGCTCGGCATCGCCCTCGCGGGCATGGCGCTGTGGCGGCTCTCCGAGGTCTTCTTCGGGCAGGCGGGGCCGGACGGCGACACCGCGCGCAAGCGGGCGCTGGCGGGCGCGCGCTTCCTCTTCTACACCTTCGTCGCGTACTCCATCCTCGCCTACGCCGCGGGCGACAAGGGCAGCGGCAGCGGCTCCAGCGACCGGCAGACGCAGGACGCCACGGCGAAGGTGCTCGACTGGCCCGCCGGGAAGTGGATCGTCGCCGCCGCGGGCGCGGGCGTCATCGTGGCGGGGCTCTGGATCGCCGGCCGCGCTCTGCTGCGCAAGTTCCACGACCGGCTGCGCATGGGCGAGATGTCCCGGCAGGTGCGCCGGGGCGTCGACCTCGTCGGCATCGCGGGCGGCACGACGCGAGGCGTGGTGTTCGCCGTCGCGGGCGGCTTCGCCATCGCGGCCGCACTGCGCCACAAGCCGGGCGAGGCCAAGGGCATCGACAACACCCTGCGCTCCTTCGCCGACACCGCCGCCGGGCCCTGGCTGCTCGCGCTGATCGCGGTCGGCCTCGCCGCCTTCGGTCTGTTCTCGTGGGCGAACGCCCGCTGGCGCAAGCTCTGACGGGCCCACCGGTCCACCGGCTCACGGACTCACGTGCCGCCATGCCGCATACCCTGCCAGAAGTGGCATGGGATGCCATGGCGGCGCTTGGGCGCCATAGAGGGCATTCGAACGCCCGAGAGGTACGATGACGTGGTGACTTCCCGCCCTCCCCTGAGCATGGCCGAGCGCAAGCGCCGGCTCGTCTCGGACGAACTGACCGAGTCCGCGCTGCAGTTGCTGGCACGGAAGGGGTACGACGCGGTCACCATCGACGAGATCGTGACCACCGCAGGCGTGTCCCGGCGCACGTTCTTCCGGTACTTCGCGTCCAAGGAGGACGTGGTCGTCCAGTTCCTCGCCGACATGGGCGCCGGTATGCGCGGGGAGCTGGCGGACCGCCCCGCCGGGGAGCGCCCCTCGGTGGCGCTGCTGCACGCCGTCAAGGTTCCTCTCGCCGCCTGCTCCGACCACTTCGAGCGCGCGCTGAGCGTGGTGCAGCTGATCCTGCGGACCCCGGCCCTGCTGGCCCGCTTCCTGGAGCGGCAGGAGCAGTGGCGCGGCGATCTGACGGCGGAGATGGGGCGCCGCACCGGGCGCGCCCCCGAGACCGACCTGTATCCGCGGCTGGCCGCGGGGATGGCCCTGACGGCGTTCGACGCCGTGCTGCAGCGGTGGAGCGGCAGCGACGGCGCCGAGGACCCGGCCGAGCTGCTCGACCGGGCCTTCGAGATGATCGCCCCGGCGCTGGACGCGGTCGAGGCGGCGTAACCCCTGCGGCGGGCGGGCCGCCCTCACCGCGAACCGGTCAGAGACCGAACTCCTGCGGTGACACGCCGAGCGCCGCGCACGCTTCCCGCAGGACCTGCTCCTCGGCCGGGGCGATGTACCCGTCGGCGCCGGCGACGACGAAGCCCGTCTGCACGACCGCCTTGGCCTCCATCGGCTTCTTGGCGGCCTTGGCGATCTCCTGCATGGCCTCGGTCTTGCCCTGCTGGAAGTTGACCGCCAGCTGGTCGACGTGCTTGTTGAACCGCTGACGCAGCTGGTCCGGCGGGAAGTTCTGCAGAACGTCGTTCTGCACGATCAGTGACTCGACGTGCTGGCGCTCGGCCGGGTCGACCGACCCGTCCGCGGCCGCGACCAGGGCGCACATGGCCATGCTGGCGTCACGGTAGGCGCCGCTCTTGAGCTCCGTCTTGAGCGAGGCGAGCTGGGTCTTGAGCACACCCACGAGCTGAGCCTTCGATCCCCCGCCGGATCCAGAACCCGGCCGTCCGTGGCCGCCGGAGCTCCGCGTCCCCTGCGACTGCTGCAGACCCTTGGCCTGGTCCTTGATCCGGTCCCACATCGCCATCCGTGCCACCTCGACTGCTGTTCGCTGGTCGGCGCGCGGGCGCGCGCCACTTTGCCAACGCCTTACCAGCCCGCGAAGTTCCACACGTGGCACCCGTTCAGCTGTTCAGTCCTTTGTTCAGTCCTTGTCGACGTGCTCCCGGAGGATCTTGCGGTCGGTCGCGTCGACGTCGAAGGTCGTCTTGTTCCAGTCGTCGGTGGTCACGACGTCGACGGACCACAGCACCGTGCGGCCCTTGTCGGAGTCGTCGAGCTCGACGGAGGTGACGGTGCCCTTCTTCTTGTTCGTGGCGGTCTCCACGGCCTGCTCCGGCGTCACGGTCGCCTTCTTCAGCCAGTCCGCCAGCTCGCGCTTGTCGTCGGCGTCCTGGTCCGTGTCGGCCTTCGGCTTGTCGGCCTTGCCGGTGACCGCGTCGACGCGCACGGAGTGCGGGGTGCCGTCGGCGGTCGCCACCTCGGCCTCCCAACGGGGGGCCTCAGGTGTGCCCTTGAGCTCGATCGAGACCGGCTTCGAGTTGTCGACCGTCGCCAGCGCGCTCTTCAGCGCGTCCTCGTAGTTGACCTTGGCCTTGGGGACGAGGGCCTTCCGCTCGGCCTGGTCGTCCGTGAGGGTGCCGTCCGCCGAAGTGCTGGGCGACGCCGCGCGACCGGCCTCGGAAGCGTCGGTCTTCGCGGCGTCGCCGTCGTCGTTGCCGCAGCCGGTGAGCAGGGCGCCCGCCGCGACCGCGGCACACATGAGAGTCGCGCCCCGCGAGGCCGACAGGCGGCTCCGCCTTACAGATGCATTCCTTTTTGTGACCATATGGCCACATTAAGTCATATCTGGTCGCCTCACACGGAGAGACACGTTCGGCTACACGACCGCCCCCGTACCGCGTTCCCTCCTCCGCCGCGCCTCCAGCGGGCTGTACCCGTCCGGCGTCTCTCCCGGCCCGTCCGAGCCGTCCGGACCGCCCGGTCGGCGCGTTCGCACGGGCGGCGGCGCCGGGTTGCGACGTTCGAGTGCGAGGGCGATCGGCACGGCCGTGAAGACGGTGGAGGCCATGCCGATCAGGACCCCGGCGATCAGCGCCAGCGAGAAGTCCGCGAGCGAGTCGCCGCCGAGCACCGCGAGGGCGGTCAGGATGAACAGCGCGCCCATGCCGGTGTTGACGGTGCGCGGCAGTGTCTGCACGACGGCCCGGTTGGCGAGCGCCGCCAGATCGCCGCCCGGATCGCGGCGGCGTGCCTCGCGCACGCGGTCGAAGACGACCACCGTGTCGTTGACCGAGTAACCGATGACGGTGAGCAGAGCGGCGAGGAAGACGCTGTCGACGGGCTTGCCGAGCCAGGCGAAGAGGCCCACCACGAGCAGCACGTCATGGACCATCGCCGACACGGCCGCCGCCGCGAGGGTCCAGCGGAAACGTACGCTCAGATAGATCAGCTGGGCGGCGACGGCGATGCCCAGCGCGATCAGCGCCTTCTGGCGCAGCTCGCTGCCGAGGCTCGGGCCGATCATCTCGTCGCGCTCGACGGTGACCGTGCCGCCCGGTCCTGCCAGGGCCTCCTTCACGCGCTGCTGCTCGGCGTCGGTCAGCCGTTCGGTGCGGACGGTGATGTCGCCCTCGCCGGACTCCTGCACCACCGCGCGCGGGAAGCCCGCGTCGGACACGGCGCCACGGGCGGTGTCGGCGTCGACGGGCCTGCTGGTGCTGTACTCGACGAGACGGCCGCCGGTGAACTCGACACCGAACTCCAGGCCGCGCAGCACGATGCCCGCGACGGCCACGACGACCAGCAGGGCGCTCACACCGAGCCAGCGGCGGCGGTGGCGCACCAGGTTCGGGTTGCGGCGGGCCAGCCAGCTGCGGACGCGGCCCATGGAGGCGATGCCCGTCAGGGCGGGCCGCTTGCGCACGAAGCTGCGGGCCACGGCGAAGTCGGCGAGGACCCGGGTGATGACGAGCGCGGTGACCATCGACGCGAGGACGCCGATGCACAGGGTGACGCCGAAGCCCTTGACCGGTCCTGTGGCGAAGAAGAACAGCAGGCCGGCGGCGAGCAGCGTCGTCACGTTCGAGTCGACGACCGCGCTCCACGCCTTCGCGAAGCCCGTGCGGACGGGCTTGCCCAGGTCGGTCGAGCGGACGGCGAGGTAGTCCTCCCTGGCGCGTTCGAAGACGAGCACGTTGGCGTCGACGGCCATGCCGATGGCGAGGACGAACCCGGCGAGCCCCGGCAGGGTGAGCGTCGCGCCGAGCGCCACCAGGGCGGCGTACGAGATGAGGCCGTACAGCGCGAGGGCGACGGCCGCGAGAGCGCCCAGGAGCCGGTAGATCACGGTGATGAACAGCGCGGTCAGGGCGATGCCGATGAGGGCGGCCCAGGTGCTGGCCTCGATGGCGTCGGCGCCGAGCGTCGGGCCGACCGTGCGCTGCTCGACGATGTCCACGGGCACGGGCAGGGCGCCGCCCTTGACGAGGGCGGCGAGGTCGCGGGCCTCGGACTGGTCGAAGCCGCCGGTGATCTGCGTGGTCCCGCCGGTGATGCCGGTCTTGCAGGCCACGCCCTCGTTGACGCCGGGCGCGGAGATGATCTTGCCGTCGAGGGTGATGGCGACGCGCCGCTCGGGGGCGCCCTGCGGCGCGCAGGCCGCCTCACCGGTGAGCCGCGCCCAGGTGTCGCCCGCGTCCTTGCGGAAGTCGAGCGTGACGAGCCACCCGGAGAGTGTCTGCTGGTCGAGGGTGGCCTCGGCGTCCTTGACGCCCTCGCCGGTCAGCGCGGTCGGGCCGAGCGTGAGGTGGCTGCCGGGCCGGTCGGGGTCGGGGAGGGTGCGCGAGCCGTCGGCGGCGGGCTTCGCCGTGCCCTTCCCGGCGGACTCCCCCGTCACCGGGTGGACCGTCAGCTGGGCGGTGCGGCCGATGACGTCGGCCGCCTTCCGCGGGTCCTGTACGCCGGGCAGTTCGACGATGATGCGTTTCTCGCCGGAGCGCGCGATGCCGGGTTCGGAGACGCCGAGGGCGTCGACGCGCTGCCTGAGGACCTCCAGGGCGCGGTCGGTGGACGCGGCGTCCGCCTTGACGGTGGGTGAGTCCTTGGTCTCCAGGACGATCTGGGTGCCGCCGCGCAGATCGAGGCCGAGGCGAGCGGATTGGGTGAGGGCGATGTACAGGGACAGGGCGACGACCGCGAGCGCGACCATCGCCCGCCACAGGGCTGGGCGGGACATGGGTTCTCCACGATGAGGGCAGGTCGGAGGGGCGCGTGACCGGGCTCCGCGGGTGCGGTGCGCCGGGTCGGGCGCCGGGGACGGTCTGCGTGCTCATCGGTGGGGCGGGGCGCGCGGGGCGGCGGCGGCGAGGGGCCGTCGCGGTGGGGCGGGCGCGGTGGCGGCGCGGGCGTCGGGCCCGCCCAGGGCGCGGTGCGGCGCCGTGTCGACGGCGGTGTGCGCCGGGCCGGCCGGCTGCGGGCCCGGAATGTGGGCGTCCGGCCGGTGTGCGGGGGCGATGTGGAGTGCCGGGACGTCGTGCGGTCCGGTCGGCTTGCCGGCGTGGGCCGCCACGGTGTGCCGGGCGGGCGGCGCGTCGGCCGATGTCCCGTACGCCGCGGCGGAGGGGACGAAGAGGGCGAGGACCGTGACGACGAGGGACAGCGCGGACGCGGCCACGCGCGCGGAACGGCTCTGCTGCGCCACGCGTGCCCCCGTCCCGTCGGCTCTCACCGGATGTCCCGCTCGGGTGCGCACGGTGTGGCACCGCCCTGCTCAACGTACGGCCCACCCGGAACCGTTCCGCCCTACGGCATCAAGTTCCGTACTCCACGAGGCTGGTGGGCACCACGATCTGCCGCGGTGGTGCCGCGGCCGCGGCGTGCAGTCGGTCGGCGAGGAGGCGGCCCGCCGCACGGCCGACTTCGTCGCTGTCGTACGCGACGAGTGTCAGGGGCAGCCCGAGCGCGTCGGCCAGTTCGAAGTCGTCGAATCCGGCGAGGGCGACGTGCGCGTCGCCCCGCGCCCGCATGTCGGTGGCCCGCAGCGCGCGGAACGCCCCTATGGTGTTGCGGTTGTTGGAGCAGAACAGCGCGGTCGGCGGGTCGGGAAGTGCGAGGAGTTCGGCCGCGGCGCGCGTGGCCTCGTGCGGTTCCGTCTGGCCCTGGCGTACGAGGCGTGGGTCGACGGTGAGGCCCGCCGAGGCGAGGGCCGCCGCGTAGCCGCGGAGCCGTTCAGTGCCGGTGTGGACGGCGGGCGGGGAGCCGAGGAAGCCGATGCGGCGGTGGCCGCGCTCCAGGAGGCGGGTGGTGGCGTCGCGGGCGCCGCCGAAGTCGTCGACCAGGACGCAGTCCGCCGCGAAGCCCTCGGGCGGGCGGCTGGCGAGGACCACCGGCACGCCGTCGGCCACCGCCGCGGCGAGGTGGCGCTGGTCGGCGCCCGCGGGCACGGCGATGATGCCGTCGACACGGCGGGCCAGCAGGTCGGCGACCAGGCCCCGTTCGACATCGGCGTCCTGGCCCGTGTTGCCGATGACCGTCTTGAGGCCGTGTTCGGCGACCACGGAGTCGACGCCCAGCGCGAGGCGTGAGTAGAAGGGGTTGGCGAGGTTGGTGACGACGAGGCCGACCAGGCCGGTGCCGCGGCCGAGCCGGAGGCTGCGGGCGACCTCGTTGGGCCGGTAGCCGAGGGCTTCGGCGGCCGCCCTGACCCGCTCGCGGGTGGCGGGCAGCACCTGCGGGTCGTCACGGAGGACTCGGGACGCCGTCATCGCACTGACCCCGGCGCGTTCGGCGACGTCCCGCAGGGTCGGCTGGCCGCGGTGGAGGTCGCGCGGTGACCGGCCGCTGGGCGGGTCGTGCGGTCCGGGCATGGTGCGGACGTCCTTCCGTTCCGTTCGGCGCGCTGCCCGAACGCGGTGGCTCGGGCACGGCGGTTCGGGGCGCGACGGGTCAGGGCGCGGCGGCCGCGTGTGCCGCCGCCCCGACGAGCGCCGCCTCCCCGCCGAGCCCCGCGGGCCGCAGTGTGACGGGAGTATCCCCCAGCCCGCGGCGCAGCGCGGGACGGAGCAGGTCCCAGGACGTGGCCACGGCGCCGCCGACGACGAGCACGCTCGCGTCGAAGTCGCGCAGGCGCGGGGCGAGGACGGTGCCGAGGGTCGTGAAGGCCTCGTCGAGCACGCGCCGGGCACGCCGTTCCCCGGCCCGCGCCCGCGCCGCGATCTCCCGCACGTCCAGGTCCGGGGGCACGTGATGGCCGTCCCGGTGGTCCGCGTCGTCGTGTGCGTAGCGTGTCAGGATCGCGCGCCGGGACACCGAGTCCTCCAGCGGTCTGCCGCTCGCCTCGACGAGGTCGATGCGGCCCTGCGGCGGTACGCCAGGACCTTCGTGTCGCAGGTCGCCGGCCGAGAGGAAGGCGGAGCCCACCCCTGTCCCGAGGGTGATGCCCACGCAGCGGTGGTGGCCGCGTGCGGCGCCCGCCAGCCACTCGCCGAGGAGGAAGGCGTGCGCGTCGTTGAGGAAGACCGTTTCGGCGGGGCGCGGCCACACCCCGTCGAGGAGTACCGCGCGTACGTCGATGCCGTACAGGTCGTCGAACTTGCCGACGCCCTCGAAGCGCGCGATGCCCTTGTCGTAGTCGAAGGGGCCGGGCACGGCGACGCCCCACACCTGTCCGCCCGGGGCGTCCAGTTCTCCGGCGCAGCGGACGAGGCCGCCGAGTATGTGCTCCGCGGATCCCCGGGCGTGGACGGGCCTGCGCACGCGCCGGGTCACGGTCGCCGTGCCGGGGTCCACGAGGGCGGCGGCCACGTGGGTGCCGCCGAGTTCGAGGACGGGTCTGCCCTGCGACGGCCTCATGGGCGCACCAGCGCCTTGACGACCTTGACCGGGGCGTCGCCGACCGCCGCCAGCCGGTAGGGCCCGACCGCCGCGGGCACCGTCAGCGTCTCCGCCCAGGAGAGGGCGTGCCGCTCCCCCGCCGCCGTGCTCAGCAGGACGCCCTCACCCTCCACCACGTTCAGGACGTGGAAGCGGCCCGCCGTGTCGTCGTCGGCCTCGGCGTCCGCGTCGAGGGCGTAACGCCGCACTTCGTAGAACATCTCGTCCAGCGCGCCGAGGAGTTCCTCGCGCCAGCCGCTTCCGGTGCGCAGGGTGCGGGGTTCCTGGACCAGGTCGTGGGCGACGGCGTCGCCGCGGCGTTCGGTCTCCAGGTTGGCGAGGCCGTGTTCGTAAGGGAGTGGGCGCGGGCGGCCGTCGGCGTCGGGGCGCAGCCAGTCGTAGAAGCGGAGGGAGTAGAGGTAGGGGGTGGCGCTGATTTCCAGGACGACGTTGCCTGCGCCGCTCGCGTGCGGGGTGCCTGCCGGGATCATGAAGAGGCGGCCCTGTTCGGCGGGGAAGGTCATGACGTGGTCCTCGGGGTCCATGGGGACCCCGTCGTGTGCGGCTTCCTCGATCTCCTTGCGGAAGCGGTCCGGGTCGGCGTCCTCGCGCAGGCCGAGGAAGACGCGGGTGTCCGGGCTGCCGAGGGTCATGTAGTACGTCTCGTGCTGCGTGTAGGACCAGCCGAACCGTTCCCTCATGTACCGCTCCTTGGGGTGGCAGTGCACGGAGAGGTTGCCGCCGTCGACGGTGTCGAGGTAGTCGAAGCGGATCGGGAAGGAGGTGCCGAAGCGGTCCTTCACCTGGGGACCGAGCATCTCTTCGGGGTGCAGCACGCACAGCAGTTGGAAGGGGATCTCGGCTTGCCGGCCGGGATGTGTGCCGATGAGGACGCCCGCCTCCGGGGCGATGAGTTCGTAGCCGAGGGCGGTGTTGCGGGCCGTGGCGTCGAAGCCGAGCCGGCGCTGGGCCCAGTGGCCGCCCCAGGGCGTGGAGTTGAAATAGGGGCGGGTGCGTACGGGGTGGTGAGCGATCCTCGTGAGGGTGGTGCGCAGGCCGGTGCCGTCGATGTAGGTGGGCCGTTGCGGGTCCTGAACGTCGAGCCAGGCGTCGAGACGGGGCGCGAGGGCGTCCCGGTGGCGGTCGATGACGGGCCAGTCGATGAAGAAGAGCCGCCTCAGCTCCCCTTTCTCGTACGGGAGTCCGAGGTTGTGGCCGGTGCCCGTGGCGACGGCCGCCTCGGCGTGGCGCTTGGGCAGGTCGGCGTACCAGAGCAGGTCGTGCGGGAGGAGCGCGGCGCCCGGGCCGTGGACGAGCAGCACGTCGCGGCCGGTGGGCAGGTGCAGCCGCGGAAGGTCGTCGAAGAAGTCGCGGAGAGGGGTTTCCGCGAGCTTGCTGTAGTAGGGGTCCGCGGCGTCCTGCGCGGACTCGGTGCGGTGGCGCACGGCGGTGGGCGGGGCGTGGTGGGCGCGCAGGTCCAGGGCCCGCACGGCGCTGCCGCGAGCGGCCAGTCCCGCCGTCAGGCCGGTGGCGAGGGCGTCCCAGTCCACCGTCGGCGGCCCGTCCACGGCGACGGTGACGGGGCCCGGGGGCAGTTGCGCGGCGACGGCCTGCCAGCCGGTGGCGAGGACGGCCCCGGGCGCGGGGGCGTAGCGCGGGTCGAGCCGGTACACACGTTCTCCTTCGCGCGGATGTACGGGAACAACGCTCGGGGGCGGTCTTCAGGGGCGTACGGAGGGATCGGGAGGCGAGGCGTCGCCGGTGCGTCCGGCGCGGAGGGTGGTCCGCTCGAAGAGCACGGCCGTCGTGCCGAGCGTCGGCACCTCCAGCGTCACCGCACCGCCGCTGCACGGCAGTTCATCGGCGGGGGTGCCGAGGAAGTCCGCCCGGTGTGCGGCGGCGACCGGGAAGCGGGCACGGATCCGGCAGGCCACCGGCTGCTCCGCGAACGACTGGAGGCGCAGCAGGACGTGGCCGGGGCGCGGTGTGGTGGCGCCGACGAGGCGGACACGCGGGTCGTCGATCTCCACGAAGCAGTGGCTGTCGTGGGGGTCCGGCGCGCCGTCCGAGCTCCCCCTGGCCCGGACGGCGCGCATCGGGCGGCTCCAGGCGGCGGCCGTTCGCGGACCGAGGCCGCCGGCACCGGCGCCGCTGGTACCTGAGCCGCAGGCGAGGCTGTAGCGGTAGGTGAACTCGAAGCCCTGCTCGCTGGGGAAATTGGTGTCCCACAGGTTGTTGTGGATCCAGGAGAAGACGGTGGCGGGCTCGTCGTGGCCCATGGTCTTCGGGAACGGAGCGTAGGGCAGGGCGATGTTGCCGAACTGCACGAGCGGCGCGTCCTGCGTGGACCAGGCCACCGTCAGGTCGGCGTCGCCCAGGGTCACCCAGCGGCGCACGGCCCTCATGTGCAGGGCGGAGCCCGGCACCACCGGCAGTCCGCTGCCCGTGGCGCCGCCCGAGGCCTCCATGCGGACGACCGGGTTCTCGAAGGCGAACGGGAAGGCGAAGTAGGCGCTCTCCTTACCGAGCCGGGCGTCCTTGTCGAGGCGGTTCTCGATGTCGAGGCGGGGCACGCCGTGCGGGAGGGTGAGCGTGGTGCGCAGCCGGTTGGCGCCGGCCGGGCAGGTCTCGTACGTGATCGTCTCCGCGGTGGCCGTGGAGCGGCGGGCGATGAGCGCGGCGGGCGGGGCGACGGCGCGGGCGCCGAGGTGTTCGAGGCGGTCGGATGCCGTGGTGCGGCTGGAGTTGTGGTTGAAGGCGCCCGCGGTGGTGTAGCTGTCGTGGAGGTAGCCGTTGAAGCCGACGACGGCGTCGGCGCGGACGAGTTCGCGGCCGGTCCTCTTGTCGGTGACCGACGCGACGCAGGCGTGCGCGAGGTCCACGCGGACGGCGAGGTGCTCGTTCTCCAGGAGGGTCGGGTCGGGGTGGGCAAGCGCTTCCGCCGCGGACTCGGCGGGGTCCTCGCGTTCGGTGCCGCCGGTCGGGTTCCAGCCGGTGGCGGCCTTCACCGTCGCCTCCTCCGGCTCCCCGGCGGTCTCGGTGGCGGCGGCGACGATGTCCAGGCGGACCGATCCGGTGGGCGGCACGTCGTCGACGCGGACGAGGAGGAAGCGTCCCGCGTCGCGGTGGTCGTCGTTGGTCTGCCGCTCCTCCTCGTGGGCGAGTCGCCGCCCGTCGCGGGCATCGCGGACGGTGACCGGCCGCTCCAAGGGCACGGTGCTCTCGGGCAGGAAGACGCGGACGACGTCGGTGCGCTGCCATGAGCAGGTGTTGACGACGTGGTACGTGGCCGCCGCGTCCGGCGAGGCGGCGAGCCGCTGTCCGAGGCGGGCGCTCGCGCGGGCGAGAAGCGCGTTGCCGTCGTCGTGGGCGCGCAGCGCCTGCCCGTACTTCCAGTGCCACTGGTGTTCTCCGGAGTGGCCGCCCTCGTCGCCGTGGGTCCACGGGTCGCCGGCGCCCCAGGTGTGCTCGTCGAAGAGCGACACCGCTTCGTAGACCCCGGCGGCGTCCCTGCTGTCGTCCTCGGCCCCCGTGGCGCCGAGGAGGGCGGCGAACGTGCCGATGGTCTGGGCGTCGGCGACCACGGACTGGGCGGTCCTGGCCAGGGACAGCGGGCGCGCCCCCGACCCGACCCCGTCGACCCACCAGTCGGTCCAGTCGCCCTCGAAGGTGCGGATCTCGTCGCCGAGCCGGGCCTCGGCGTCGGTGAAGAAGTCCTCGTTGCGGGAGAGCCGCAGCCGGGGGAAGGCCCAGGTGTCGTTCCAGCGGCGGACGGTGTCGGCGATGACGCGGCGGGGCGGCGCGTTGTCGCCGAACTTGCCCTGGACGCGCAGGTGGAGCACGTCCCAGGGGTAGGGCTCGCGTTTGACCTCCGTCCGGTCCATGGCCCAGCCGAAGATGCCGCCGCGGTAGGGGTAGGGGTTCGTGGCGAGGGAGGTCAGGTAGGCGGGCAGCAGGTCGTCGACGTCCGCGTAGTCCGTGTCGAAGCCGAGGAGCGGGCCTTCCATGTAGGCGAGGCCGTGCGGGGTGTCGGTGACCCACACCAGGACGCTGTTGCCGCTCGGCGCGCGCCAGCGGAAGAGGCGGGGCAGCTTCTCGCCGCCGACCAGGTGGGGGACGGAGCGTCCGGCCCAGTTGTGGGCGACGGAGAGGTACTTGACACCCGCGGCGGCGAGGGCGTCGACGAGGCCGACGACGGCCCCCGGCACGTCGGTCTGCATGGCGGAGGTGAACGCGACGCCGTGTGCGTCGCGCACGGTGCGGGCCGGGCGCAGGAGTTCGTGCAGTTCGTCCGTGGAGCAGGTCTCGGTGTGCAGGTTGAAGGGGAGCGCGGTCAACTCGATGCGGCCCTCGCGGACCCTGCGCACGAACTCGTCGACCTGCTCGGCGGGCCGGGCCCTCGCCCACTGCTGGAAGGACCACAGCGACTCGACGCACCAGCGGAACCGGGAGTCGGCGGGCCAGTCGTCGGTGGCGCGGGTGAGCTCCAGGCAGGAGTCGAGGAAGGACAGGTGCTCGGCGAGGACCGTGCCCTGGGGGTCGGTGTAGCCGATGTCCAGGTGGGAGTGGTGGATCAGGTGCAGGGTCCAGCGGCGCTGCGGGGTGAGCTGGACGTCGATGCCGTCGCGCCCGTCGGGAAGGCCGACGGTGACGCGGGTCGCCGCGTCGACGGCGGGCAGCAGCAGCCGCACGGACCGCCCGGGTCCGGCGACGCGCTCACAGCGCAGGGCGGCACCGGACTCCGTACGTACGCTCAACGCCTCGGGCAGAGAAGCCCCGTTGACGGGTTCGACGCGCAACGACTGGAGCAGCGTGCCGTCGTCCGCGTGGCGCAGGAGGGGTTCCTCGGTGAGCCGCAGGGCGGCGCCGTCAGTGAGCGTGCCCTCCGCGCCGACCACGCCGGCACGCAGGCTGGCGCGGATCCGGTCGTTGTCCCAGTCGGTGGTGCGGACCAGAGCCCGTGTCGTCATGCGGATCTCTCCCGGAAAGGGTGTGTCGGGTGTCGGGTCAGCGGGCGGATGCGGTGATGCCGCGCAGGAACAGGCCGCGGAACAGCAGGAAGAGGACGAGGGTCGGCACGGACACGATCAGCGCGCCGGCCAGGATGACGGGCGGGCCGGTCGAGGCGTAGGCGTTGTTCAAGGTGGTCAGGGCGGCCATGACCGGCTGGACGTCGGGGCTGCGGCTGAGGGTGATGCCGAGGAGCAGGTCGTTCCAGACGGCCGTGAACTGGAAGATGAACGCCGCGCCGAGCCCGGCCTTCATCAGCGGCACGTGGATGCGCCAGAAGATCCGCGGGAAGGACGCGCCGTCGATCAGCGCCGCCTCCGTCAGCTCGGGCGGCATCGTCGTCAGCTGGTTGCGGATCAGGAAGAACGCGAAGGGCACCGCCCACGCCGTGTACACGAGCATCAGGCCGAGCCTGGTGTCGTACAGGTCGGCGTCCGCGTACAAGCCGAAGAGCGGGGCGAGGAACATCTGCAGCGGGAAGAGCGTGCCGGAGTAGATCAGCCAGAACCAGAACGCGGGCCTCGGGATGGGCAGGACGACGACGGCGAACGCCGCCATGGCCGCCACCAGGACGGCGACGAGACCGCACACGACGGCGTACAGGAGCGAGGCCTGGAAGCTGTCGCCGATGCCCGCCACGTCCCAGGCGGTCTTCGTGTTCCGCCACAGGTCGAAGCCCTGGAAGGCCCAGTCGGGCTTGCCCTCGTACTCGGCCACCGGCGTCAGCGCGTTGACGATCAGGAGGTACAGCGGGATCAGCCAGAGCACCACGCATCCGGCGACGAAGACAGTGCGCACCGCGCGTCCCATGGTCCGCCCTCCTCAGCTCTTCGCCGTGCCGGTGTCGGGCATCTGGCGGCGCAGGTACATCCAGGACGAGGCGACGACGATCACGGAGAGGACGAGTGCGATCGCCGAGCCGTAGCCCACGTGGAACAGCCGGAACGCCTCGCGGTACATGCTCAGCGCGAGGGTCTCCGAGGAGCGGGACGGGCCGCCCTTGGTGAGGATCCAGATCATGTCGAACGCCTTGAGGCTGTTCACGATGGCCATGCCGACCACCACGACGGTCACGGCGCGCAGCCCGGGCAGGGTGATGTGCCGGAACATGCGCCAGCCGCTCGCGCCGTCCAGTTCGGCGGCCTCCACGGTCTCGCGCGGGATGGCGCGCAGTCCGATTGCGAAGAGGACCACGTTCAGGCCGGTCGCCTGCCAGGTACTCGCGACGATCATGGCGAGGGTGTTCTGGGGCCATTCCAGGAGCCACGGCTGGGCCAAGCCGTCCAGGCCGACGCCGCGCAGCACCTGGTTGACCGCGCCGTCCGACGTCAGCATGAAGTTCCACAGGACGGCGGTGGCGGCGGCCGAGATCGCGAACGGCAGGACGATGATCAGCTGCGCGATGCCGCCGAACCGCGTCCGGTGGGTGGCGACGGCCATGAGGAGTCCCACGAGGACCGGCAGCAGCAACGTGCCGGCCACCCACATCAGGGTGTTGAGCACCGACCGGCCGAAGACCGGGTCGTCGGCGAGGCGCGCGTAGTTGTCGAGTCCGGTGAAGCTGCTGGTGAAGCCGTTGTCCTCGAAGAAGCTGCCGTAGACGCTGCGGAAGAAGGGGTAGACGAGGAGGACGCCGACGAAGGCGAAGGCGGGCAGCGCCCAGGGCAGGGCGGCGAGAGGGCCGCCGAGCCTGCCGCCACCCGCCTTCGCGGCCTGGTGCGGGGTGCGGGTGGGAACCCTGCGGCGTGTGCGTACGGTCCGTGCGGCGCCCTGCGCGGGGGTCGCGGTTCCGGTCATGTCTCCTCCGCCTCCCGCCACACCTGCCAGGCGTCGTCGGCACGGTCCTGCATGGTGCGCAGCGTCTTGCGGTACGAGGACGGGTCCAGGAGGAATCCGGCGAGGTCGTCGACGGTCGCCTCGACGAGTTCGGGCGGCCCCTGTTCCCAGAAGCGGTTCAGGAGCCACAGCTTGTCGCCGCGCACCTTGCCCGCGAGGGAGCCGATCATCGGATTCGCGGCCTCGACCCGCGGGTTGGGGCAGCCGTCCTGGAGGGTGTGCGTGAACGCCTTCATGACGGTGGGGTGCAGCCAGTTCCTGGTGGCCTTCAGCGCCTCGGTCCTGTCGGGGCCCTTGACGGTGGCGACGAGGGCGCTGGACTCGAAGATGACGCTGGGGCGTGCCTTCGGGTCGGCCATGGGCAGCACGAACGCCTGGAGGTTCTTGCCCGGCTTGCCGCCGGAGGCCGCGAGGGTGGAGCCGAGCCAGGTCCCGCAGGGCACCATGCCGACCTTGCCGCGCAGCATGGCGGCGGCCGCGTCGGTGTGGTTCATGTCCATGGGCGTGAACCAGTCCTTGTCGAAGAACGACGCGATGGTGCGCAGCGCGCGTTCCGCCCGTGGGTCGGTGTAGCGCTCGCGGCCGCCCATCAGGTCCTGGTAGAAGACCGGGTCCTGGCGGCTGAGGATCTCCTGGAACCAGATGAAGGACGGCCAGCGCCCGTCGGCCGTGCCGTGCAGCGGGGTGATGCCGCCCTTCTTCAGGCGTGCGCAGGCGGAGAGGAAGTCGTCCCAGGTCGCCGGGGGTTCGAGGCGGTGCTCCCGGAAGACGTCGGGGTTGTAGAAGAACACCCAGTACGCCAGGTTCATCGGCAGGCCGTAGACGCGTCGCCGATACGTGAACGCCCCGCGGAGGGAGGCGTCGACCCAGCCCCTGGCGACGGCGGCGTCCCACTGCCGGGTCAGGTCGACGATGCCGCCGGTGCGGGCCAGGTCCTGCAGACGGTAGCCCGACCAGTACTTGAGCATGTCCGGGGTCCTGCGGGTCCGCAGCGAGGACTTCACGATCTGCTCGAACGACTCCAGGGAGGGGTTGACCTCGGGCACCAGTCGCAGGTCCGCCACCGACTTCATCGCCGAGCCCGCGGCGGCCATCGGCTTCTCCCACGCCGCGCTGTCGCCGAGGACGGCGACCTCGCCCGGCGGCCGGCCCTCGGCGGAGCCGCAGGCCGTGGCACACGTGGCGGCGAGGGCGCCGGTCGCGGCGGCCCGGAGCAGGGTGCGGCGTTCCAGGGGCGGGCTCGGCGCCCAGGGCGCTCTCGCCGTGGGACGACGGCTGTGAAGACTGTGACGACGACCTGACATGGATGACTCCCTCAGGTGTGCCTCAGCCCGTTGTTAGCGTTAACACGGGCGTCTTGGAGCTTCACCTCAGGGGCGGCGGATGTCAATGGGTCTCGAACCGTCCATGCGTCGAACTCCCTTGCCCGCCAAGGCCGTTCAGGTGCGCGGTGCCAGTCGGTCGATCTCCCGGACGACGTACTGGGCGTGCGGCTTCACCTGCGGGAGGAGGTCGTCCCAGCACTCCTCTTCCTCGCCGAGGTAGACGGCGCGGGCGCGTACGAGAACGGGCCGGTGCTCGGCGGGCAGGCGGGCCAGGGCCCAGTCGGCCGCGCCGTCCTTGGAGGTGATGTCGCCGGTGGCCAGGGTGGTCCAGACGCGGGCGAGGGTGAGCAGGACGTTGCGGGTGTCGGTGTCGAGTTCGGCGAGCAGTTCGGGGACGCCGGCGACCATCGCACGGGTGACGTCCGCGGCCGGGACCGGGTCAAGGACCCGGCCCGGCTCCGGCCCCAGCAGAGGCGCCCGCCCCCGCAGCACCATCGTGACGAGGAGCGCGAGATCGGGGCTCGGCCCGGGCTCCGGCGTCCGGCCGCGCAGGTACGCGTCGCGCAGCCACTCCCCGTACTGGAACTCGCAGCGGGGCGGATACGTCCAGGGGCGGACGTCGTCCTGGACGACGACGGTCAGCTCGACGGGGCGCAGGGCCTCGCCCGGGGCGCCGCCGCCGGACAGCGCGAGCAGACCGTCGGTCAGGGCCTGGCGCTGCCCGGCCGTGGTGCGCCGCCGCACCACGACGAGGACGTCGATGTCGCTGTGCGGGCGCAGCCCGCCGAGGACGGCCGAGCCGTGCGCGTAGACACCGGCGATGTCCCCCGCGGCGAACACGTCGCGGATCAGGCGGACCACGTCGTCGGTCTGCGTCACTCGCCGCTCCCCTCGTTCCGTGTCGGTCGGCTCGTGCCGTGTCGCTTCATCGTCGCCACGCATCGTAGACACCCGGCGCGCCCGGCCGCCGGACGGGTCAGAACGGCTTGGTGGGCAGGTACTTGCCGTCCAGAGTGATCACCGCGCGCTCGCCGCCCTCGGGGTCGGCGACCTTCTTCACGTCGAGCTTGAAGTTGATCGCGCTGATGATGCCGTCGCCGAACTGCTCGTGGACCAGAGCCTTCAGAGTGGTGCCGTAGACCAGGAGCATCTCGTGGAAGCGGTAGATGGTCGGGTCGGTCGGTATGCCGCCGGGGATCGAGCCGCGGGTCGGGATGGTCCGCAGCAGCGCCGCCGCCTCGTCGTCCAGGTCGAGCAGGGCGGCGACGGCCTTCGCGGCGGGCTCGGGCAGGGCGTGCTGACCGAGCACGGCCGCGGTGACGAAGGCGACGGACAGGCCGGCGGCGTCGGCGATCTGCTGCCAGGACAGGTCCTTGCGCGTCTTGGCCTCCACGGCGAGGACGGCGAGGCGCTCGCGGGCGGTGGGGTCGAACTGGGCGTGGATCATGAGGGGTTTCCCTTTCAGGGAGGTCAGGTCAGGGGGGCAGAGGGGTCAGGCTGCCGCGGTGGCGGCCTGGGTGAGGTCGTCGACGGCGCCGGTGGCGATGTCGTAGACCCAGCCGTGCAGCGTCAGCTCGCCGCGGGCGAGGGCGCGTGCCACGGAGGGGTGGGTGGCCAGGTGGGTCAGCTGGGCCAGGACGTTCTCGCGGACGAGGGCCGCCACCCGGTCCGCGCCGGTCACGGAGTCGGACGTACGGGCCACGGCGGCGTCCGCGTGGCGCAGCCAGTCGGCGACCGCCGGGGCGTCGCCGAGATCGTGGCGCTCGGCGAGGGCGGTCATGGCGCCGCAGGCCGAGTGGCCGCACACCACGACATCCCTGACGCCGAGGACGGCGACCGCGTACTCGACACCGGCGGCGACTCCGTCGGCCGCGTACGGCGAGTGAGCCGGTACGAGGTTGCCTGCCGTGCGGACGACGAACAGCTCGCCCGGCTCGCGCTGGGTGATCAGTTCGGGCACGACACGCGCGTCGGAACAGCCGATGAACAGCGTGTCCGGCGCATGGCGGGCGGCCAGGCCCGCGAAGAGCTCCGCCTTGGCCGGGAAGACGTCCCGCTGGAAGCGTTTCACTCCCGCCGTGAGGTCTCGCATGGTCACTCCCTTTCGCATTCCGGTGGCCCGCCCGGTGGGCGGACGACCCCGGGGGTCGGTAGCCCCGGGGAGCCGGTGCAAACAACCCTGCACGACCTGCACCTATAGAGTCCAAGACGCAGTAGCCATGCCTGCCATCGATGGCATCTATAGTTCTGGTATGGCACCCGAACTGCGTCACCTGCGTTATCTGCTCGCCGTCGCCGAGCACGGCAACTTCACGCGCGCGGCCGAGGAGCTGCACATCTCCCAGCCGACGCTGTCCCAGCAGATCCGGCAGCTGGAACGCGCGGTCGGCGTCCCGCTCCTGGACCGCAGCGGCCGCGCGGTGCGGCTCACGGACGCCGGCGCCGCCTACTTGCCGCACGCGCGGCGCGCCCTGCAGGACCTGGCCGCCGCCGAACGGGCCGTGCACGACGTGACGGACCTGTCCCGCGGCAGTCTGCGGCTGGCCGTGACACCGACGTTCACCGCCTATCTCGTCGGGCCGCTCACCGCACTGCTGCGCGCCCGCCACCCCGGCATCACCCTGTTTCTCCGGGAGCTGCCGCAGGACCGTGTCGAAGCCGGCCTGCTGGCCGACGAGCTCGATCTCGGCATCGCCTTCCACGGCGCCCATCTGCCGGGCCTGGCCGCGACGGACCTGTTCACGGAGCGGCTCAGCCTCGTGGTGGGCGATCTCCACCCGCACGCCGGGCGCACCGACCCCCTGTCCCTCGACGAGCTCGCCGCGACCCGGCTCGCCCTGCTCAGCGCCGACTTCGCCACGCGCGTGCAGATCGACGCCCACCTCTCCGGGCACGCGGTACGCCCGGACGTCGCCGTGGAGGCCACCTCGATCATCGCGCTCACCGAGATCGTCCGGCACACCCCGCTGGCCACCGTGCTGCCCGACGCCCTCACGCGCGACCGCCCCGGCCTGCACACCGTCCCGCTCTCCCCCGCCCTGCCCGCGCGGACGGTCACGCTGCTGCACCGCGAGAGCGGCTACCGGACCGCCGCCGCGCGCGCTTTCACCGGACTGGCCCGGGAATGGGCGCATACGCAACTTCCGCCGCAGCACTTCGCCGACGGCACACATAACTTTTGATTTTTGTTTGGCGGCGCTCCGACAGGACACTCGGTGTGCAGGAGCGGTTGATCATGACGACTCCCTCCGGTATTCAGATTCCGCACTACAGGTATCGACTAAGGAGTCCTGAATGAGCAACGAAATGTGGAGCTACGTTCCGACCGCCGGTCACAGCCCCGACAGTGACCTCACGGGGTACAAGGTCGAAGCCGCCGACGGCCACATCGGCAAGGTCGACAAGCATTCCAACGAGGTCGCCGACCAGTACATCGTCGTCGACACCGGTGTATGGATCTTCGGCAAGGAAGTCCTGCTGCCCGCAGGCACCGTGACGGCCGTCGACAACGAGGAGCGGCGGATCCTGGTCTCGCTCACCAAGGAGCAGATCAAGAACGCGCCGGAGTTCGACAAGGAAAAGCACCTGGGCGACCCCGCCTATCGCGACCAGCTCGGCGGGTACTACGGCGGTTCGGGCCACTGAGCCAGGTCAGAGCCGCGCCGACTCGCCGGTCAGAGCTCTGTCTCACCGGTCAGCGGGCGCTCGACAGGCGTACACTTGAATTGTTCTGAGGGTTGGAGGATCCATGATCGCACTCGGCCTCATCCTGCTCGTCCTCGGTCTGCTGACCGGTGTTTCCATCCTCTGGACCATTGGCGTCGTACTCGTCGTCATCGGTGCGGTCCTGTGGGTTCTCGGGGCAGTGGGACACTCGGTGGGCGGACGGAAGCATTACTGGTAGCCGTAGCGCCGTAGCCGAATAGGCACACCAGATCCCACAGGGGCACGGGAAGGGGGCCGGAGTGAATACTCCGGCCCCCTTCCCGTGCCCCTTTTTTCGAGTGCTTCGAGTGCTTCGAGTGCTCAGCAGCCCGATTCCGCTTTTCTCAGTTACTCAGTGGTGGCCGTGAGCGGTGTCGGAAGCTCCACCGAAGAGCCGCGCGACCGCGCGGAACGGCAGGGTGACCACCGTGGCGATGGCTCCACCGATGGCTCGGAGAACGTCTGCAATGGCCTTCAGCATGATCGGGCCTCCAAAGAGCGTGAGCTCAATAGCGGTCAATTGCCATGTGTCGCCACACAGCCTTACCACCGTCGCTTGCCCCGGAAGCGCTCACAAAAACTGGTCGGCCCCTTCGCCCCTCCGCATACTCCCTCCGCGCCCGACGAGAGGCGGATACCCCACCCGCTGGCCAGGATGAAGCCATGGTCAACAGCACAGCACGTAACGGAACCCGGCGGACCGGCGGCCTCGACGCCGTCACCACCGCCCCGTGAGCAGCGGCGGCCCTGTCCGCGGTGCCGCCACGGGTGAGCCGCGCGCACGGGGTACCCGGCTTCCGTAACGGGAGACCCCAGAGACCCCTCCCTCCAGGAAAGGCAGACCCCATGACTCCAACGCACGACGTCGTCGAGCTGATCCTCCAGGACCACCGCACGATGGAGGACCTCTTCCGCGACATGCGCAGCGTGGAGGCCGACCGGGCCGCCGCGCTCAGCGAGTTCGCGGACCTGCTGATCGCGCACGCCCTGGCGGAGGAAGCCGAGGTGTATCCGGCGCTGCGCCGGTTCAAGAACATCGACGACGAAGAGGTCGAGCACGGCGAGGAGGAGCACGAGGAGGGCAACAAGGCACTCCTCGAACTGCTTGAGGTCGAGGACGTCGGTTCGGACGAGTGGGACGAGAAGCTGGAGAACCTCGTCGAGGCCGTGAACCACCACACGGACGAGGAAGAGCGCACGATCCTCAACGGCGCCCGCGAGAACGTCGCCATGGAACGGCGGGAGGAACTCGGCGTGGCGTTCCTCAAGGAGCGCGACAAGCAACTGTCCGCGCACTGCGGCAGCGTGGACAACATCCGCCGC
Source organism: Streptomyces sp. NPDC050732 (assembly GCF_040654255.1). NCBI lineage: Bacteria > Bacillati > Actinomycetota > Actinomycetes > Kitasatosporales > Streptomycetaceae > Streptomyces > Streptomyces sp. NPDC050732. Next base: position 83,552 of record NZ_JBFAHP010000008.1, on the reverse strand, counting down.
ATCCTCAAGGACTGATCCGCGAGGTCTGATCCGCATGGACTGATCCGCAACAAGGACTGAATTCCGGACATCGATGCCCATGGGGGCGAGCAGCCAGGCCGCTACTCGCCCCCATCGGCATGTCCGGGGCCGGCCGAGTGGTGAGTTTGTCACCCAAGTGCCAAGGCCACGGGCGTGGATGCGCATGCGTACGCGTAGTGCACCGCAGAATCGTGCTCTATCTTGCACAAGCCTTTCCTGAGCACCCCCTCACGCACTCGTGCCTCGCACCCCCACTCCCCCCTCCCTCAGGAGAACCCCATGCGCATGCCCGCCCCGCGTCGCACAGTGGCGGCCCTGGCCGCCGTCACGGGAATCGCCGCTCTCGGTCTCGGCGCCGGACCCGCGGCCGCCGACACCAAGGCTCCGTTGCGCTACGTCGCCCTCGGCGACAGCTACAGCGCCGGTTCGGGCGTGTTGCCCCTCGATCAAGGCGCTCCTCTCGTGTGCGCCCGCACCTCGCTGAACTATCCGCACCTGCTCGCCGCGTCGACCGGCGCCCAGCTGACCGACGTGACCTGTGGCGGTGCGCAGACCAAGGACTTCACCACGTCCCAGTACCCGGGCGTCCCCCCGCAGTTCGACGCGCTGAAGAGCGACACGGAGCTGGTGACGCTCACCATCGGCGGCAACGACAACAACACGTTCATCAACTCGATCCTCGCCTGCGGCAGCGCGGGCATCCTCTCGGGCGGCAAGGGCAGCCCCTGCAAGGACACCTACGGCGACAAGTTCAAGGACGAGATCGAGACGAAGACATACCCGGCGATCAAGGCCTCCCTCAACCAGATCAAGGCCAGATCGCCGAAGGCCGAGGTCGCGATCCTCGGCTACCCGTGGATCACCCCCGCCAAGGCCGTGCCCGGCTGCTTCGCCAAGCTGCCCATCGCGGACGGTGACGTCCCCTACCTCCGGGACCTGCAGACGCACTTGAACGGTGCGGCGCAGCGGGCCGCCCACGAGACCGGCGCCACGTTCGTCGACCTGGCCGCCGCGTCCGACGCGCACGACGCCTGCCGCCCGGTCGGTCAGCGCTGGATCGAGCCGGTCCTCTTCGGCACGAACTTCGTGCCCGTGCACCCCAACGCCCTCGGCGAGGCCGGAATGGCCAAGGAGGCGGCCAAGGCACTGAACCTGTCCTGACCGGCCGCCCGGCGCACGGGCCGAGCGCGGGGGCTGCGATCCTGTTCGGGTGAACGGGATCAAGTGGCGTACCAGCAGGAACCGCTCCGCGCGGAGCGGCGGGACCCCTTCCGCGCGGCGGTCGGCAGGCGCGTCGGGCGCCCCGCGCGGCCGGGGCGGCAGGAGCGGACGCGTGCGGGCCGGTGTGGGCGGCGCGCTGCTCCTCGCCCTCCTCGCCGGGTGCTCGACCGGTGGTTCGGACACACCCGGCGGCTCCGGCGGTTCGGGTGACACCGGCGGGTCCGGCACGTCCGGCACCTCCGGCCGCGACCGCGTCCGACAGCCGCCGGTCGACGCGGCCTTCGACTACCAGTTGGGCGGCCCGTACGCGCCGCCGCCGAAGGTGCGCGCCGTCTCGCGCGACCGCACCGCCGACCCCGTTCCGGGCCGCTACAACATCTGTTACGTCAACGCCTTCCAGGCCCAGCCGGGCAAGGAGGCGGCGCGCTGGTGGCAGCGCGAGCACGGTTCTCTTCTCCTGCGCGACGAGGGGGGCCGCAAGGTCGTCGACGAGGACTGGCAGGAGCCTCTGCTCGACATCTCCACGGAGAAGAAGCGCGCGGCCCTCGCCGAGATCGTCGGCTCGTGGATCGACGGCTGCGCGAAGGCGGGCTTCGACGCGGTGGAGCCCGACAACCTCGACTCCTACGAACGCTCGGACGGCCTGCTCACCACCGACGACGCGGCCGCGTTCGCCCGCCTCCTCGCCCAGCGCGCGCACCGGCAGGGCCTGGCCATCGCCCAGAAGAACACCACCGACCTGCTGGACCGCCGCGAGCGGATCGGCTTCGACTTCGCCGTGACCGAGGAGTGCGCGCGCTACAAGGAGTGCCAGGACTTCGCGTCCGCGTACGACGGGAAGGTCTTCGACATCGAGTACGTGACGAAGGACTTCGACACCGCCTGCCGCACCTGGGGCGAGAAGCTGTCCGTGACACTGCGCGACCGCGATGTCCTGGCCGCCGGCGAGGACGGCTACGTGTACCGGCACTGCTGAGAGCCCCGGCCGCGGGCTCCGGCAGCCAGGGCCGCCAACTCCTCCGCCGTACGCGGCGCCTTCCCCGCCTCCGCCTCCCCCGCGAGGCCGCACGTGCGCAGCAGCTCGCCGACGGCGATGCCCCACGGCAGGTGCAGCCCGGCCGCGGCCAGGAGGTCCCGCCGGGCCAGCGTCTCGGCCACCGGTCCCGTCCGCACCCCGGAGGGTGTGAGCAGCGCCGCGTCGTCGGCCCAGCGCAGGGCCAGATCGACGTCATGGGTCGCCATGACCACGGTCGTCCCGGCGTCCCGCAGCCGCCGCAGGGTGGCGAGGAGGCGTTCCTGGCCGTCGGGGTCGAGGCCCGCGGTCGGCTCGTCGAGGATGAGCACGCGGGGGCGCATCGCCACGGCTCCGGCGATGGCGGTCCGCTTCCGCTGGCCGTAGGAGAGCAGATGGGTGGGCCGGTCGGCGAGGGCGGCGATGTCGAGGGCGGCGAGCGCCTCGGCGACCCGGGCCCGGACCTCGGTGTCGGACAGGCCGAGGTTCAAGGGGCCGAAGGAGACGTCCTGTTCGACCGAGGCGGCGAACAGCTGGTCGTCCGGGTCCTGCACCACCAGCTGCACGGTCGTGCGCAGCCGGGTCAGGCCCTTGCGGCCGTACGTGACGGGGACGCCCTCGACCGTCAACTCGCCGGAGGCGGGCCGCAGGCCGCCGCTGAGCAGTCGCATGAGGGTGGTCTTGCCGCTGCCGTTGCGGCCGAGCAGGGCGAGGGCACGGCCCTCGACGACATCGAAGTCCAGGCCGCTGAGCACGGTGGGCCCGTCCTCGTACGCGTAGGACACCGCGCGGAGAGCGACCAAGGGCCGACCCGGGGTGCTCGTGGCACTCGTGGCACCCGTGGTGCTCATGGAAGGAACCTTTCCAGTACGAGGGTCAGGGCCACCAGGCCCATGAGGAGTGCCGCGCCCGCGGCGATGAAGGGCCGGGAGATGCGGGCCTCGGGCACGAGGACGCGCAGGGTGCCGTCGTAGCCGCGCCCGGCGAGCCCGGCCTGCAGCCGGCTCGCCCGGTCGAAGGCGCGCACGAACGCGGTGGCGCCGAGACCGGCGAGCGAGCGCCAGGTGGCGGCACGCGTGGTGTGGCCGAGCCGGGCGGCCTGCGCCTGCCGGATCCGGCCCATGGAGTCCAGGAGCAGGAAGCTCATCCGGTACGTGACGAGTGCCACGTCCACGACCGGCGCGGGCACCCCCGCCTTCACCAGGCGGGGCAGCAGGTCCGACATGGGTGTGGTGAAGGCGAACAGGAGCACGCCGAGCGAGGCCGCGGAGGTCCGCAGGAGCAGACCGCCCGCGCGCGCCGGGCCGCCGTCCGCGAACGCCACGAACCCGTCGGGGCCGCCGACCTGGACGAGCAGGGTCAGTGCGCCGGTCACGCAGAAGCCGAGCGGCACGCGGTAGGCGCGCCACAGCTTGCCGGGCGGCACGCCCGCCGGGCCGAGCAGCAGGGCGAGCGCGGCGACCAGCACCAGGACGGCGCCCGGCCAGGGCGGCAGCGAGATCGCCAGGACGGTGAGGCCGATACCGAGCACGGCCTTGTCCACGGGATGCCGGCGGCGCCAGCGACTGCTGTGCGCCGCCGCGTCGATGGGCAGCACGCCGGGTCAGACCCGCTCGGTCCCGGGCCGGGGGCCGCCCGCGTCGACCGGCTCGTCGGAGCCGTCCGACGCCTCCAGCCTTGCCGCCTCCGGCTGGTCCGCTTCCGTGCGCGCCTGTTCCGCGCCCTGGCGGCGGCCCTTGCGCAGCCCGAAGTAGTAGGCGAGGACGCCCGCGCCGATGGCCGCCTGGAGGGCGAACAGCGCCGACTCGACTTCGCCGGACGGGGGTTCGTACAGCGGTGAGAACCACGGTTCGTAGTCCGGTTCGATCTCGGTGATCGCCGTCTCGGCCTGGGCGTCGGCACCGGCGAACGGCTCTTCCTCGTCGTCGCCGAGGCCGAGCGCCAGGGGCAGCACCGCGAGCGCGGCGACGATGAGGAGCAGCAATGTGTTGATCTTCGCGTTCCGGCTCATCAGGCGCTGGCCCCCGTCTGCGTCTCGGACGTCTCGGATGTCTTGGACGTCTCGGTGGTCTTCGGCGTCCCGGTCGTGTCGGGCGTCTCGGGCGTCGTGGCGCTTCGCTTGCCCCGCAGCAGTACGCCGAGGCGGGTGAGTTCGCCCTTGCTGGACTGCACGAGCAGGCGCATCACCAGGACGGTGAGCAGGCCCTCGCTGACCGCCAGGGGGATCTGGGTGACGGCGAAGATGCCGCCGAACTTGCCCAGGGCGCCCAGGAATCCGCTGCCGGGGTCGGGGAACGCCAGGGCCAGCTGGACGCTGGTGACGCAGTACGTGGTCAGGTCGGCGACGAACGCCCCGAAGAACACGGTGACCATGAGCGGCACGTCGTACCGCCTGAGGAGCCGGTAGACCGCGTAACCCGCCCAGGGGCCGATGATCGCCATGGAGAACACGTTGGCGCCCAGGGTGGTGAGTCCGCCGTGGGCGAGCAGCAGTGCCTGGAAGAGCAGGGTGATGGTGCCGAGCACCGTCATGATCGGTGGCCGGAACAGGATCGCCCCGAGCCCGGTCCCCGTCGGGTGCGAGCAACTGCCCGTCACCGAGGGGATCTTCAACGCGGAAAGGACGAACGTGAAGGCCCCGGAGGCACCGAGGAGCAGTGTGCTCTCCGGGTGCTCCTTGACTTCACGGGTCAGGGAGCGGACTCCGTGGACGACGAACGGCGCGGACGCTACGCCCCAGGCGATCGCGTGCGCCGGCGGGAGGAAACCCTCGGCTATGTGCATGGCTCAGCAGACCCTCTCCAGCACCTCGTGGATGGACAACGTGCCTTGGCCGGTCTCCTGGCTGACGGGTCGTACCGACCGGACTCCGCCTTCCCGGGTACGTGTGCACCCAGTGGCTGCCGCTAGGGCTGGAGCCGGACTTCCCGATCACAGTGGCGAGGGCCGCACCGGCATCACACCGGATTTCCCGAGCACCAAGGCGTGGTGACACTAGTGCGCAAAGATCTGCCTGACAACTTGCGCGGTGGTCGCGGCGGTGGCACACCCGAGCGCACACCACCACCGCGTACGCCCCTGCTCAGAGGCCGTCCGCCCGGTCAGAAGAATTCGTCGAGCAGCCGGTAGAAGTCCAGTTTCCCCTTGTCGGCCTCGACCGCCGCCCGCTCCTCGTACCGCCGCAGGAACCGTTCGGCACACCCGGGCCCGAACCAGGGGTCCTCCTCGTGCGTCAACTCCCGCAGCAGGATGGCGAGATCGGTGTGCCGGTCCGCCCTGCCGAGCCGGGCGACGTCGATGACTCCGGTGACGCGGCAGGTGCCGGGGTCGAGCAGGACGTTCTCCGGGGTGAGGTCGCCGTGGGTGACGACCGGGTCCTCCGCCGCCGGGCGGGTGCGGCGCAGCTCGTCGAGGAGGCGCTGCCCGGTCCAGCCGGCGCGATCCTCGTCGAGGTCGTCCAGGTCCAGGAGGTTCTCGGCCACATTGCGGGCGGCCTGCTCCATGGTGACCGGCAGGGTGCGGTCGAACGGGCAGCCCTCCGGGGGCAGTCGGTGCAGGGCCACGGCGAGGTCGGCGAGCGACTCGGCCACCGCGAACCGCTGCTCCGGTGGCCACTCGTCGGCGGCCGGCCTGCCGGGCACCGCCTCCGTCACCAGCCATGCCACGTGGTCGTCGGCGCCCCGCTCGACGATGCGCGGCACGGGGATGCCCCGGCCGGCGAGCCAGGCCAGGCGGTCGGCCTCGCCCGGCAGGTCGGAGGGCGAGCCGTCGTACGTGACCGGGGCGGTCTTCACGTACAACTCGGGTTCGCTCGCGCCCGTTCCGGTGAGGTGGTGCACCTCGGCGCCCGACGCGCCGTCCGTCGCGGGGGTCCATCGGTACGCGGCGTACCTCCGCCGCAGCTCGCTGCTCATGATCGGCATCATGGCAGGCGGCTCCCCGCGGCTCCCACTCGATATTTCGGGGGGGCGTTGCTCCATTGCCGATGCGAACGTCAACGGTTCGCGGCGAAGGTCATCTCCCCTGGAGCCGGGCGGCGGCTTCTCTGGTCGCCGGCATCTCGGCGCTCAGGGGCACGCCGGGGCAGAACGTGGCGTAGCCGTCCTTGTGGGCCGCGACCGTGTGGAAGACCGCCTGGGTCGACGCCCGCGAGGCCGAGCTTCCAGCCAGCGAGCGCCGCGACGCCCGTCGAACCCCGGTTGAAGCCCCGCGCGTGCGCCCCGACGACAGGCTTGTCGATGCCGCCCGCGCGCTGCGCGGGGGCGCCGCGCGGAACGCCGCGTACGACGAGGGCACCGGGCGCGCGGGCCGAGCGGCGGCGGGCATGACGGAGCGGTGTCCGGGGACGGTCGTCGGAGGGAGGTTCCGCGGTCGTCGGCGGGCACCGCGGGGTCGACGCCTGCCGCGCAGGCCAGCAGCAGGCCGACGGCCGTCGCACCGGGCAGCACCCCCAGCGCGCCGCGCAGGGCGTGGGGCACCCGCGACGCGGACCGCGCGGGGAGGACACACATGGTGTCAGCTTCCGGCCGGCGCGCCCGGACGGCTGCGGCAGTCGGCGCAACCGGCGGGACCCGTCGGCGGACGCGGGGAAAAAGAACCGGGCGGGCCGGCCGGGACGCTCCCCCACTGGTCAGTGGGGGTGTCCCGGCCGGCCCGCCCGTGCGGGGCGGCGGTGTGTCACCGGCCCACGGGTGCGAGCTCCCGGTCCGTCTCGGCGTCCGGCGAACCGGTGTCACCGAGGTTCTTGTGGAGCTTCTCGCCCTCCACGTCCACGTTCGGCAGCGCCTTGTCCAGCCAGCGCGGCAGCCACCAGGCGGCCTTGCCGAGCAGCGCGAGGACCGCCGGCACGATCGCCATGCGGACGACGAAGGCGTCGAAGAGGACGGCGACGGCCAGGCCGAAGCCCATCATCTTGATCATGTCGTCGTTCTCCATGATGAAGCCGGAGAAGACGCTGATCATGATGACCGCGGCCGCGGCCACGACCCGTCCGCCGTGGGTGAAGCCGGTGACGACCGACTCGCCTGGGCGCGCCCCGTGGACGTACGCCTCGCGCATCCGCGTCACGAGGAAGACCTCGTAGTCCATCGCCAGGCCGAAGACCACACCGATCATGAAGATCGGCATCATGCTCATGATCGGGCCCGGCTGGTCGACGCCCACGACGTCCGCGAGCCAGCCCCACTGGAAGACCGCGACGACGGCGCCGAGGGCGGCGGCCACCGAGAGCAGGAAGCCGAGCGCCGCCTTGAGCGGGACCAGGATCGAGCGGAAGACCAGCATCAGGAGCAGGAAGGCCAGGCCGACGACGAGACCGAGGTAGGGCAGGAGTGCGTCGTCCAGGGTCTGCGAGAAGTCGATGGTCATCGCGGTCTGGCCGGTGACCAGGATCTCGGAGCCGGTGTCGGACCCGATGCCGTCGGCGGTCGAGCGGATCGTCTTGACCAGTTCCTCGGTGTCGTGGTCGCTCGGTCCGGTCTCCGGGACGACGTTCATGATCGCGGTGTCCCCGGCCTTGTTGGGCTGGGCGGGCGTCACCGCGGCGACGCCGTCGATCTTGGCGATCGAGTCGCCGACGGTCTTGGCGGCTCCCGCCACGTCGGCGTCCTTGCTGATGGTGACCATCAGCGGGCCGTTGAAGCCGGCGCCGAAGGACTCCGACAGCATGTCGTACGCCTTGCGCTGGGTGGTGTCCGGCGCGGACGAGCCCTCGTCGGGCAGGCCGAGTTCCAGGCTGGCGGCCGGGACGGCCACGGCACCGAGGCCGATGACGGCGACGAGGAGCACGGAGAGCGGGTGGCGCAGTACGAAGCGCGCCCAGCGGGTGCCGAGCTTCGGCTTGGCGTTCGGGTCCTGGAGCTCGCTCGCGGACTTCTTGCGGTCCTTGCGGCGCAGTACCTTGCGGCCCGCGAAGCCGAGCAGCGCGGGGATCATGGTGAGCGCGATGAGGACGGCGATCACGACGGTGGCCGCCGCGGCCAGGCCCATCTTGGTGAGGATGGGGATGTTGACGATGGCGAGGCCCGAGAGGGCGACGACGACGGTGAGGCCGGCGAACACCACGGCGGAGCCCGCGGTTCCGGTGGCCCGGCCCGCCGCTTCCTCGGGTTCGCGGCCCTCGGCTATCTCCGCTCGGTAGCGGGAGACGATGAAGAGGGCGTAGTCGATGCCGACGGCGAGGCCGATCATCATCGCGAGCGTGGAGGTCGTGGCGGAGAGGTCGAGGGTGCTGCCGAGCGCCGCGATGCCGGAGATGCCGATGGTCACGCCGATGATCGCGGTCAGCAGCGGCATGCCCGCGGCGACCAGCGACCCGAAGGTGAGGATCAGGACGATCGCGGATATCGCGATGCCGATGAGCTCGGCGCTGCCGCCCATCTCCTGCTCGGCCATGACGGCGTCACCGCCGGTCTCGACCGTCAGGCCCGCGTCGCGGGTCTGGTCGGTGGCCTTGGTGAGCGCGTCCCTGGCCTCGTCGGTGAGCTCGGTGGCGGGCACCTTGTAGGTGACCGACGCGTAGGCGGTGGAGCCGTCCTTGCTGACGGTCTTGGCCTTGAACGGGTCGTCGACCGAGCCGACCTGCGGGCCCTTGCCGATGGCCGCGACCATCTTCTCGACCTCGGCCTTGGGCTTGGCGGAGTCGATCTTCTCGCCCTCGGGGGCGCGGATGACGACACGGGCGCTCGCGCCGTCGGCACTGGCGTCGGGGAAGCGCTTCTCCAGCAGGTCGAAGGCCTTCTGCGATTCCGTTCCCGGCATCGAGAAGGAGTCTTCGGGTGCGGCAGGGGCGGCCGAGGCGGCGAAGATGGCACCGGCCATCAGCCCTACCCAGAGCAACGCCACATAGCGGCGTCGCCGGAAGGCAAGGCGGCCTAGTTTGTACAGGAACGTAGCCACGGCGAAAGGGACTCCCGTCGAGTTCGGCAGGCGTGGACGACCCTCTGCCGGTGCGATCGGCGCACGTCAGCGGGTCCAGCAGGATTTCCTCTCCATCCTCACTGCCGAATGGGGGCCGCAAGTCCGCCTGCAAGCCGGACTATCGGCCCACGGTCGCTGTACTGCACTGCACGCGGTGTCATCCCATGGGAGGAGAGCGGATCTCCCTTTCTAGGCCACAGGGTGCAGTCACGTGTCAACGGTTTCTTCATCATTGGCGCGGAACGTTCGACTCCCCTTTTGTCCCGGCCCAGCTCGGCCGGTATGTCTGCACCACACACGCATCGGTGCCGGGAGGCGGCGGAATCCGCTGATGGCCGGATTCCGCCTCAGCGCTTGAGGGCCGCCATGCCCTCGGCCGCCTGGTCCGCCGCCGTGGCGCGGGCCGCGGCGGCCTGCGCGCCCTCGCCCAGCGCGTCGGCGAGACGCGCCCGCGCCAGCCAGTTGTACGGGCAGACGGGGCGCAGGTTGACGCGCTCGCTCAGCAGGGTGCGGGCCAGTTCGTGGCGGCCCGCGCGCAGGGCGGCCTCCAGCAGGGTCTTGTGCACGGCGTCGCGCTGGGCGTGGCTTCCGCCGTACTCGCCCAGGCGGTGCCGGACGGGGACCAGGAGGTCCACGGCCCGGTCGTAGTGCTGGTTTCCGAAGGCGATCAGCGCGCGGCAGACGGGCAGTCCGACGTCCGCGGTCATGGCGTGGTTCGACAGGCGCGGTCCGCCCGCGACATATCGCTCGCGGTCGCGCACCAGGCGTTCGGCTTCCGCGGTGCGGCCCGCGCCGGTGTACGCCATCACCGCGTGCACGTCGTTGAAGGCGTAGTACGCGCCGTCGTGGCGGGCGGCCCAGGCGTCGGCGAGCCGCTGCCACCGGTCCCCCGCGTCCCGGCCCGCCAGGTGCAGCCGCCACAGGAGCGCCGCGGCGTCCAGGAGTTCCATCGCCGCGCCCGTCGATCCGGCGTGGTGCAGGGCGCTGTCGTAGATGTCCAGTACGCGGGAGACGTCGCCGGCCTCCAGGGCGTAGAGGCAGTAGTGCCACCAGTTGTGCACGTTCAGGTAGTTGCCCGCCGCCCAGTCCGCGGCGCGCGCGTCCAGATAGCGGATGCCGTCGGCGAACCGGCCCTGCATCTCGTAGGTGTGCACCACGGCGTGGATGGCCCACACGTCGCGCGGCCGCCGGTCGACGGCCGCCAGGCCCGTCTCCCTGGCCTGTTCGTAGTGGCCGGCTTCCTCCAGGCCGAAGGCGTACATGCCGAGGACGGGGCCGTAGTGCGGGTCCGTCGTGTCCCAGGCGGAGAGCGCGCCGCCGATGCGGTCGCGCAGCCGTGGCGCGTTGCCGGTGAAGAAGTCGATCTGGTGACCGACCGCCAGGGCGAGCACGTCGCGCGGGTACTCCACGGAGATCTCGCCGAGCACCCGGCCCGCCCGGTGGAGGTCGCCCTTGAGCCAGGCGGTGGCGGCGGCGACATGCATGCGTTCGCGCGGTGTCATCTCGCCGCGGTGGGCGTGTTCCTTGAAGCGCTCGAAGGTGTCGCGGGCGTCGGCGGCGTCCTTCTCCTCGGTGCCGAGCAGTCCGAGGTGGGCGGCGAGGACATGGCCCATGACCGAGCGCGGCGCGGCGGAAAGGACCCGGTCGGCCGCGTCGGCCACCTCGGCGCGGAAGAACAACAGGTGTTCCAGGGCTTGCTCGTAGTGGCCGGCGGCCTCGGTGCTGGTGCGTGACATCGGGTGACCGTGCCGGTCGCCTGCCATGGTCGGCTCCTTCCGCGGGGAGGCGCCGGGCGGCCCGGTGGGCGGTCCGCCCGGCGACAGGAACCCCATCCTGCCCGCCTCGGCGGCGCTTGACGCACCGTGACCGGTGCGTGGCACGCCACGGGGGGCGGTCTCGGCAGGCACTCTGGCATCACCGCTGCGCGCGGCCTACCTTGGCAGCGGTGGACGCACCACTCGAACGGCTTGTCATGCACTTGTCCATTTTGTCCCGGCAAGAGGCACGAGGTGAGCCATGTTCCTCCGGCACAGATCCCGCGCGCACACGCGCTCCGCACACGGACGCCCGGCCCGGCGCACCACCGTCGTCGCCGCCGTCCTCGCCACGCTGGCGGCCGCCGCCGTCGGCACCGCCCGGGCGACGCCCGACGACACCGGCCGGGCCGGCGAGGCACGGCCCTCCCTGACCCGGCCCATCGACCCGCAGAACTGGCGCAACCCCGACGACATGACCTGGCGCGAGTACCGCTCCGTGCCCGGCACGGACTGGGCCGACCCCGGCCTCGAACCCACCGATCGGACCGTCAGGGGCGCACTGGTACTCCTCGACTACCCCGACGAGGAGTTCACCGTCAGCAGACCGCCCGGCTCGACCGTCTTCGGCAACCCCCAGCCCACCGCCGCCAACGTCCCGCGCGGTCAACTGCCCCAGTTCTACGAGGACTTCCTCAACAAGCCGGGCGCGCTGAACCGCGGCCACACCATCAACGAGTACTGGATGGAGGACTCCGGCGGCCGCGTCGGAGTCGACCTGGAGGCCTTCGGCGTGTACCGCATGCCGTTCAAGTCCTTCCAGTACGGCATCGAGCCCGGCATGAACCCCGGTGCCTGCCCGACCGTCACCACCTGCGGCAAGGACATCCGCGCCAACGGCAGGGCGGCCTGGGTCGCCGAGGTCGGCGAGGAGAAGGCCGCCGGGTTCGACTTCGTCTTCTATCTCACCGCAGGGCAGGACGAGTCCTCCACCTGGCAGGAGTTCGGCCAGATGAAGTTCGGCTCCGAGGGACAGGTACCGGCCGCCTGGGGGCCGCCCTCCCCCATCGCCTCCGGCGGCAACTCCGCCGCCACCCGCTATGTGCCATGGACCTCCTGGCAGGCCGCGGCCCGGATCTGGCCCAACGCCACCGCAGGCTCCTCCACCCAGGCCGAGAGCTCCGGCATGGGGGTGTATGCCCATGAGCTCAGCCACATCCTGGGCATCGGCGACAACTACAACAACCCCTACGGCAAGCCCCTGAGCCGCGCCTACACCGGCATCTGGAGCATGCTCTCGCGCGGCTCGTTCAACGGACCGGGCGGGCCGCACACCCGCTGGAAGATCCCGGCCACCGAAGGCGGCTCGATGGGCTCCCAGCACATCCTGCGGGACAAGCTCCAGCTCGACATCGTCGACGAGAAGAACGTGCTGCGCCTGGACCGCGACGCGCTCGACGAATCCGGCGTGGCCGTCGCCAAGGTCACCGCCCGCTCCGCGCCGCCCGGCGCGAAGGGCCTGGCCGGCGTCAACATCGCCATGTCGCGCGACCTGTCCCCCGCCTGCGACCGCGACACGGACCCGCTGTGCGACGGCGGCGGCTACCAGAACTACACCCTTGAGGTCGTGGACCGCATGGGCATGGACTCCTTCACCCCGGACAACGGCGTGCTGATCACCAAGACCAAGAACGAGGACAAGGCCCCGTTCGCCTGGGTGATCGACGCCCACCCCGAGGACATCGACATGGTGGACTTCATACGCCCCGACGGCACCCCGCAGAAGATCACCATGGGCGACTACCGCCAGCTCAGCGACGCCCTCTTCCACGCCGGTGCGGACTCCGGCAGTTCCTACGAGTACGTCGACCGTGCCAACCGCCTGCACTTCTTCGTCACCGACATCCACCGCACCCGCTCGGGCGTGCTCTCCTACACGCTCGCCGTGAAGTCCCTGGACGGCGCGGGCCCGCAGCGCCGCGGCACCGCGCTGGGCCGCGGCAAGGCGGCGGGCGACCCCGTCAAGAGCCGCGCGACCTGCACCTTCCCGCTGACCAACACCGGCCGCGCGATGGCCGATCCGCCGGGCGACCACCCCGAGGACGTGGCCCGCTACCTCGATTCCGACGTCTACCGGCTGTCCGCGAAGGCCGCCGGCCGCGGCTGGTCCGCCTGGCTGCCCAACAAGCTGACCACCGCCAGGGCGGGCTCCACGGTCGATGTGGACGTCGCCGTCGCCGCGAAGCCGGACGCCCGCCCGCAGGGCCGCCTCACCCTCACCGCCCGCTCGGTGAGCGACCCGCACAAGACGGCCGAGGCCACCTGCGCGCTGGTGAGGAAGGGCGGCCGCTGACAGTGCGTTCTTCCGCCCCTGTCAGGCCGTGGGCCGCAAGGGGCGGAAGAACTCGCGCAGTTCGCGTGCCACCTGGTCCGGTTCCTCGTGTGCCATGAAGTGGCCTCCGTTGTGCGGGGTGCTCCAGTGGCGCAGGTCCGTGAAGACGCGCTCGGCGAGGCTCTTCGGGTAGTGCGCGAAGGCCGGTTCGTGGCTGAGGGTGACGGCGCCGGGCACCGTGATGGGCGGCACGGGCGTGTTGTGCCGTACGTAGTCGTAGTACTGGCGGAAGGAGGAGCCGATGCTGCCGGTGGCCCAGTAGAGGGTGGCGACGGTCAGCAGGGTGTCCTTGTTCCAGCGCGCCTCCAGATCGCCGTCGCAGTCGCTCCAGTCGCGGTACTTGTCGATGATCCAGGCGAGCAGGCCGGCCGGGGAGTCCCGCAGCGCGGCGGCGATCGTGTCGGGCCGGGTGCACATGATCTCGCTGTAGCCCTGGTCCTCGGCGTCGTACGCGTCGAGGTGGTCGAGGTAGGCCCGCTCCTCGGCGGTCGGCGGTCGCGCGTCGAAGTCGGCGGAGACCACCGCGGAGGTGATGTGCACGCCCACGACCTCGCCGGGGTACAGGGCGCCGAGCCACTGGGTGACGCCTCCCCCGATGTCCCCGCCGAAGGCGCCGAAGCGGCGGTGGCCGAGGGTCTTCGTCATCAGCTCGTGCCAGATCCCCGCGACGCCTCGGCGGGTGAAGGGGCCTTGCGGCAGCCCGGAGTGGAGGAACCCGGGCAGGGAGGGCACGACCACGTCGAACGCGTCGGCGGGGTCGCCGCCGTGGCCGGCCGGGTCGGCGAGCCGCCGTGCGAGGGGCAGCATCTCGACGTAGCTGCTCGGCCAGCCGTGGCTCAGGATCAGCGGCAGCGGCGCGGGCGCGCCCTCGGGCCGCACTCCGCGCAGGTGCACGAAGTGCACGCGGGTGCCCGCGACGTCGGCGACGCGGTGTGGGAAGGAGTTGAGCGCGGCCTCGGCGGCACGCCAGTCGAAGCCGTCCGCCCAGTAGGAGACGAGCTCGCTCAGATAGCCGGGGTCGGTGCCCGCGGCCCAGTAGGTGGGATCGGAGGCCGCGGTGAAGAGGGTGCGCCGAAGGCGCGTGCGCAGGTCGTCGAGGACGTCGTCCGGGACGGAGACCTGGAAGGGCGTGGCGTTCACGGTGGTTCGGTTCCTTCGCTCAGGAGGATGCGATGAGGATGCGATGTCGATGTCTCGATCGCAGCGGGGCGCTCCTGGCGGTGGCGTCGAGCCCGTGACGTGGGACGTCAGGCGATGGGACGTCAGACGGGGCTGGGGACGCGGACTGCGGTCAGGAGGGCCCGGGCGGGGTGGCGCGTGCTGTGTCGCGCGGTCATCGGGCTCACCTCCTCGCGTCTCTCGTGCGGCACGGCGCCGGGCGGGGCGCGCGCTTCGCCGGTGAGCATACACACGTACCGCCGCGCGGCACCCGCCATTAACGTCATGGCCCTGGCGGCGTCCATCCGGCGACACTGGTGCCCATGGACACCGAACAGACCGACGCCTACCTGCGGCGCATCGGCATCGAACGCCCCGCGGGCCCCACGACGCGAGCCCTCCGCGACCTGCATCTGGCGCATCTGCGCAGCGTTCCCTTCGAGAACCTCTCGATCCACCTCGGCGAGGACATCGAGCTCACCGACAAGGCCCTGGTGGCGAAGGTGGTGGACGCGCGCAGGGGCGGCTTCTGCTACGAGCTCAACGGCGCCTTCGCCGCCCTCCTGAGGGCCCTCGGCTTCGACGTCGCGCTGCTGCAGGCCCGGGTGTACGACGACACCGGAGAGCCCGGCATCCCCTACGACCACCTCGCTCTCCGCGTGCGCACCGAGGACGGCGGGGACTGGCTGGCCGACATCGGCTTCGGTGCCCACAGCCATCTGCCGCTCGCCTTCGCCGACCGGGGCGAGCAGGCCGACCCCGGCGGGACGTTCCGCATCGCGGAGGCTGCGGAGGGCGACCTTCAGGTCCTCAAGGACGGCAAGCCGCAGTACCTGGTCGACCGGCGCCCGCGCGCGCTGGCCGACTTCAAGGTGGGTGCCTGGTACCACCGGACCTCACCGGACTCCCACTTCACGCGCTCCCTGGTCTGCTCCCGCATCACCGGGAGCGGCGGCCGGATCACCCTCGGCGGGCGCACCCTCACCACGACCGTGGACGGCGAGCGGCGCACGGCCGAGCTGACCACGGAGGCGGAGGTGCTCGCGGCGTACGACCGGCATTTCGGCATCGTGCTGGAACGGGAGCCGCAGCTGCGCCCGTCGGAGAGGACATGATCTCGGCGGGTGGCGATGAGTTCCGGGCGGTGTGACGGTCCACATAGGCAGACATCAGGAGCGGGCAGGACCGCCGCGTACCGACAGGAGAGCACCATGCCCAGGATCACGCCCAGCCTCTGGTTCGACCTGCAGAGCGAGGAAGCGGCGAAGTTCTACGTCTCGGTCTTCCCGAACTCGGAGATCACGAACGTGACGTACTACGGGGAAGGCGGCCCGCGCCCCGCAGGCACCGTCCTGACCGTGGAGTTCTCCCTCGACGGCCGGGCGTTCACGGCGCTCAACGGCGGCCCGGAGTTCACGTTCGACGAGGCCGTCTCCTTCCAGATCGACTGCGCCGACCAGGCAGAGGTCGACCACTACTGGACGAAGCTCTCCGCGGGCGGCCAGGAGGGTCCCTGCGGGTGGCTCAAGGACAAGTACGGCCTGTCCTGGCAGGTCGTACCCACCGCGCTCGGCGAGCTCCTCGCCGACCCGGACGCAGAGCGGGCACAGCGCGCCATGCGGGCGATGCTCGGCATGGGGAAGCTCGATGTGGCGGCGCTCCGCGCGGCGGCCGACGGCAAGGCGTAGCGGATCGCGCGGCTACGCCTTCCTGGCCACCACCAGGCGCCAGCGGGGGCTGCCGTCGGGACGCCGCCCGAACTCCTCCAGGGGGCGCAGCCGCACGTCGAAGCCCGCGTCGGCGAGGTCCTCGCGCACTCCGCCGAGCGGGAAGGTCCGGTAGTACATGACGAACGGCGGCCGCCACAGGCGGTTCCGCACGCGCATCACACCGTCGAAGCCGAGCAGCGCCCAGTACCAGGGCGAGGTGAAGGGCTGCGGGGCGCCGACGGGGAACGCGAAGAGGCCGCCGGGGCGCAGCGCCCGGTGGACGCCCGCGAAGAGGGCGGGCCGCTCGGTGGGCAGGAAGTGACCGAACGCCCCGAAGCTGACGGCGAGGTCGAAGCCCTCGGAGAACGGCAGGGCGCGGGCGTCGGCCCGCACCCAGTCGACCGCGGGCCCGCCGGGACCCGGTTCCGGGACGGTGTCCGCGGCGGCCGCCAGCATGCCCGCGCTGAAGTCCACGCCGGTGACCCGCTCGCGGCACAGCGGCAGCAGCGTCCCGACGCCGGCGCCGGTTCCGCAGCACACGTCGAGGCCCGCGTCGAAGGGGCCGAGGGGGCGCAGCGCGTCGGCTGTCGCCCGCAGGAATCGGCCAGGCGTGCGGAAGGGCGTGCGGTCGAATTTGGGGGCGAGCAGGTCGTATCCGTGCTCGGTGGACGAGAACGCCTGAACGGCGAGTTCACGCAGCGTGGGACCCTCGGAGGAGAACATCGGCACCAGGGTAGTCAGCGGGGGCGGCGCACGGGTCCACGGCGGAGCGGCGACGTGGCCGGATACCGCCACGAGGTCTACCGGGGGGTGGCAGAGGTCGGGTAGAGGTGCACGTCTGCCCCAGACCCGTTCACCGCTCCCGGAGGTGCCCCATGGCCACAGACCGGCACAGGACAAGGACCGCATCGGGCAAGACCCGGTTCGACGACATCTACGACCGGCCGGACCCGCGGGCCTACTTCCGGACGCTGGCGCCCTACGAGTACGAGATCCCGCAGCACGCCCAGGCGGTCTTCCGCCGCACCCGCGAGCTGCGGGCACGGCTGTCCGGCGGCGAGGGCCCGGTGACGGTCCTGGACCTGTGCTGCTCGTACGGCATCAACGCGGCCCTGCTCAACCACGACCTGACGCTCGCCGACCTGTACGCGCACTACACGTCGGACGAGGCCGCCGCCCTCACGCCGCACGAACTCATCGAGCGTGACAAGGAGTTCTACGCCTCGCGGCGGCGCCCCGACGCCACCCCGGTCATCGGGCTCGACCTGGCGGAGAACGCCACACGGTACGCGCTGGACGCGGGCCTCCTCGACGAGGCGTATGCCGAGAACCTGGAGCGGCACCCGCCCAGCCAGCAGCTGCGCCAGGCGGTCGCCCGCACCGGTCTGATCACGGTCACCGGCGGCATCGGCTACATCTCGCACCGCACTTTCGACGCGCTGCTCGACTGCGCTCGGCTGCCGGTCTGGGTGAGCGCGTTCGTGCTGCGGACGGTGCCCTATGGGCGCATCGCCGAGACGCTGGCCGCGCACGGCCTCGACACCGCGACGGACTTCTCACGGACCTATACGCAGCGGCTCTTCACCAGCCCCGAGGAGCGTCGCGACGCCATCCGTCAAGTGATCCTGGCGGGTGAGGATCCCGAGGGGTACGAGTCGGAGGGCCGCTATCACACGCGGCTGCACGAGTCGCGCCCGCGCGGCGACTGACCCGGCCGCCGCTCCCGCCCGGCGGGCTTCAGAGCGTCAGGGCGTAGCCGGTCCCCGGGCGGCCGTCGAGCGGGACCTCCCCGACGGGCACGAAGCCGGCGCGGATGAGCACGGCCCGTGAGCCCGGGTTGTCGAGCGTCGTGGCGGCACGCAGCACGGTCAGGCCGTACGCGGTGACAGCGAGGTCGCGGACCCGGCGGACGGCCCGGGTCGCCAGTCCCCCGCCCGCGGCCTTCTCCGCGACGCGGTAGCCGAGTTCGGCGCTGCCGTCCGCGACGTCGACGAGGTTGACCCGCCCGACGATCTCGCCGCCGTCGTCCACCAGCAGGCGTGATCGGCCCGGAGGAGCTGGAGCTCGGGGGCGGCTGAGAGTGCGGGGGATGCGAGAACTCTACGCAGGGCTCCCGCCCGGCCGTACCTGCTCGTACATCGCCACCAGCACGCCGTGCACGGGCTGTTCGGCCGCGTCGTCCTCGGTCTCGTCGACCAACCGGGCGAGGGTGTCGGCGAGTTCCCTGGCCTTGTCGGGACTGAGCCGCACATGCCGCAGGGACAGGGTGGTCCGCGGGGACCGCCCCAGCTCCTGGGCCACGGCGCCGAGCATGGCGGCGGTCCCCTCCGTCCGCGGCTCGGCGACGGCCATGCGTTCGGCGACCCGCTGGTAGTACTGCTCGGTGCCGCCCCTGACCTTGCGGGTCTCGGCCACACGGACAAGCCCGGCGGTGCGCAGCACCTTGAGGTGGTGCGCCACGTTGCCCTTGCCGGTGTCCAGGCGTGTCGCCAACTGGCTGATGGTGGCGGGCTCGTGTCCCAGCGAGAAGAGCAGCCGCTGCCGCAGGGGGTGCGCCAGCGCGGCGTGCTGCTCCGGTGACTCGATCTCGACGACCTGGCGCGGCGGGGGCTGTCGATGCGGCGGGCACTGCTGGGGCTGATCGGACATGCGTCAAGTGTCCAATGTTCTTGACGCTTTCGGAAGAGGGCTGTTCTACTCCCCTGCCATGACCACCGTCACCCAGCGGCTCAGCGTCGCACCCGTCGTCGAGGCGACCGCCCAACTCGTCCACAGCCACTATGTGTTCCCCGAGCTCGCCGAGCGTCTTGGCGCCTTGTTGCGGACCCGTCTCGCCGACGGCGCGTACGACGTCGAGGACCCCGCCGACCTGGCCCGCCTGGTCACCACGGACCTCCAGTCCCTCAACGGCGACCTTCACCTGCGCCTCAAACACCACGCCCGGCAGGTGCCCGTCGAGCAGGGCGCGGCCGCCCTGTCGGCGATGCGCGAGAAGTTCGACTCCTCGCTGGGCGGCGCGCCCCGCGTGGAGCTCCTGGACGGCCGGGTCGCGCTGCTCGAACTGGCTCCGGCCCTGTTCCCGCTGTCCTGGTCCGCCGGGCCCCTGGGGGCCGCGCTCACGCTGGTCGCCCCGGCCGACGCCCTGATCCTCGATCTGCGCGCCAACACGGGAGGGGCCCCGGACACGGTCGCGTTCGTCTGCGCGCATCTGCTGGACCGGCGCACCCACCTCAACTCCATGTACTGGCGCGAGGGCGAGCGACTCGAACAGTCCTGGAGTCCCGCGCACGTGCCGGGCGCCCGCTTCGGCGGCAGCAAGCCGCTCTACGTACTGACCAGCGGCCACACCTTCTCCGCCGCTGAGGAACTCGCGTACGACCTCCAGCAGTTGGGCCGGGCGGTCGTCGTCGGCGAGACGACCGGTGGCGGGGCGCATCCGCGCGAGGGGTGGACGGTGCATCCGCACCTGGAGGCGACCGTCCCGGTGGGCAGGGCCGTCAATCCCGTGTCGGGCACCAATTGGGAGGGCACGGGCGTACGTCCGGACGTGCCCTGCGCCGCCTCCGACGCCCGTGACCGGGCCCGTGCACTGGCGCTGGCGCGGCTCGACGCACGGGGCGCCGAGCCGCGCCCACGGGCGGCCGACCCGGCGGACCCGCCGCTGGGTTGACCGCATGCGTGCCGCCCTACGAGGCGTCGCGCACCGTTCCGGTGACCACCGGGCCCGGCTGCGGCTCCCAGTTCTCGTCGTAGACGTGGAGCTGGGCCTTCAGGGATTCGTCCGGTTCGCTCGCCCGGTCCTTGACGGTGGGCACGCGCACTTCGGCGGTCTTCTTGCCCGCGGGCACCGAGATGTACAGGCCCTGGCCCTCCGCCATTGTGGACAGCGGCCGCGCCGGGCGGGGCCGCGCGCCGAACTCGGACTCCAGCCAGCGCGGGTCCACGTCCAGGGTGGACAGCTCCGTGCCGCGGTCGACGGGCAGGAAGGAGAGCTCGGCCATCACGTCCACGTCGACGGGCTCCGAGAGCGTCATCCGCCACGTCAGCGGCTTGCCCTCGGTCACCCGGTCCTTGACGGGTTCGAGCGTGATCTTCGGCATGGGGTCGTCGTTGCGTGCCGTCACCCCGCCGTGGTGGGAGCCCACCACCGCGCCGCGTACCGCCTTGACGTACGCGTCGTGCGTGACGTCGTAGCCGTAGCGGGTGTCGCCGCGCACCTCGACCGGCACGTCGACGCTGTCACCGGGTCGCACGGTCACCGTCCGGTGCGTGAATCCGTCCGTGCCGGGCTTGGGCACGGACAGCCGGACCTTGCCGCTGCCCTGGCCCGAGACGCGCACCGGGACGTGGTAGGTGCGGACACCGGAGTCGCCTTCGTCGACGGTCAGCCGGCCCATGTCGACGCGCGCCAGTTCGGCCGGGCGCACGGCGGGGGTGCCCGGGCGCCAGCCCCAGGCGTCCATCAGCCACGCCTTGCCCGAGCGGGTGCGCGGGGTGAGCTCCAGGGTCGTGATGTGCTTGAGGTCCAGCGTGTTCCGGGCCGCCGACGACAGCGGTACGCGGACCTCGCGCCCCCAGTAGGAAGCGGTCCGGCCGCTGCCCGGCAGTCCGTCGACGCTGATCCGGCCGAGCTTCGCCCGGTGGCCCGACGCGTCGGCGAGGGAGACGTCGAACCGGGTCCCGGTGGTGTTGGGCGGCACGATCACCCGCAGCGCCACGTCCTTGGCGCCCGCGAGCGACACGGGACGTGCGGGGCTCACCCGCACCGGGTCCCCGGCCCGCGACCAGCGCATCGCCACCGCGTCACGGCCGGGTTCCGGCGCGACCTCCCAGGGGGCGAAGTGCGGTGAGCTTCCGGCCGTTCGCGACGGCAGGCAGGCCTCGGCGTCCGCGGCGGCCACCTGGGCGCACAGGCGTCCGCCCTTGACCTTCGTGGAGGCGCCGGGCAGCAGCGCCTGGGTGCGGTGCCCGCCGACGGCGTGGGTCAGCACCCGCGCGGGGTCCGCGGAGGGGGCACGCCGGCCGGAGCCGTCGAGGAGGGGCCGCACCCGGTCGTCGCCCGCGACGAACAGCCGGGCCGAGGCGGCTATGTACGTGGCCCCCGCGGCCTGCTGCCGCGACGCGGTCAGCCGGGTGCCCGCACCCTTCGAGCAGACCGGGTCGGAGGTGCCGTCGGACGGGAAGTCGTCCTCGGCGGGTGCGGTGGCCTGGCCCGGAGTCCACTCGCTGTTGAAGAAGTTGTGGTTGGCGCCGACCATGTACACCGCGCTGTGGAGGGCGGCGCCACGGCTGACGCCGCGCGTTCCGTCGACGTAGATCTCGCCCTGGAGGTCGGACACGTCTCCGTCGCAGCCCGGCAGGATCGTCGTGGAGGGCACGTCGGGGACCGGGTTCTGGCCGAAGACGGTGGGGCCTATCAGCACATTGCCGCGGATCTTCCAGCGGACCGGGCCGCGGTGGCCGTCCTGGTCGGCGGGCGGCCGGGAAAGGCTGTCCAGCGCGGCGCGGTTGACGCCCTCGCCGCCCCGGGAGTGCCCGACGAGCAGGACGCGGGACAGATCGGCCGGTGCGACGCCGCGCACCGCGGCGGGGGCGGTGGACCGCTTCTCCGCCCAGTCCGCCCAGCGGGCGAGGTGCAGCCGCACCAGCGAGGAACGGGCCTGCGCGCCGCCGTCCTCGGCGAGGTCGTCCTGGCCGTTGATGCCGTTGGCGGCGATGGACACGGTCACGTAGCCCTGGGAGGCCAGGAGCTTCTGCGCGCGGTGATAGCCCTTCTCACTCGGCACCGGCTTCGTGCCGGGCTTGCAGGGCCACCCCATGCCCTGCTGGTCTCCGGCGCCGTAGCAGGTGTAGTGGCGGCCGTGCAGGAACAGGGCCAGCGGCCGCTTCCCCGGGGCGTCGGCCGGGCCGATCACGTCGGCCTTCATCTCCACGGGCGCCGGGAAGCCCGGCAGCCGTACCGAATCGAGCGTGTACGTGCCCGTGACAGTGCGGTAGCGGCCCGGCTTTCCGGGGTCGACGCCGTTGGCGGGCGCGGGTGCCGGGGGCCGGACGACGGGGTCGGGGCGCGGTCCGCGCAACTCGGCGCCGGTCCCGGCCTCGTCCAGGCGGCGGCCGGCGGCCAGCACCTTCAGCTGCTTCGCCGGGCCGATGCGCGCGCCGTTCAGCGGCAGCCGGAAGGAGCGCCTGTCCTGCGCCGCCACCGGCCGGCCGAGGAGCTTGTCCCCGGCGTAGAACTCGACCCGCGCGTCCCCCATGGGGACCGGGTCGGGCGAGGCCCACACGAGTTCCTTTCCCGCGCCTTCCCCGGCGAGCCGCCAGCCTTCCGGCAGGCCCTTGCCGTCGTCTCCGGCCGACGCGGGCGCCGGGGGCGGCCCGGGCACCGGCGGGTCGGCGGACGGCAGCGCCTGGGCGGCACCCGGCGACACCGCCGCGAGGGCGAGCACCGCCAATGCCGCGGTCGCCGCTCGTGCGACACGTCTCAACGTGGTTCTCCTCGTCATCACGCACCTCAGAGCACGCGTTCGAACTCACGTGCCCCGCTTACGCTTTCGATGACGGAAATCAATGGCCACGCGTTGCCTCGCGGTACGCACGGGCCGCAAGAGCCGGGCCCCCCGCCCCCACCCGCGCGCCTGCCTGCCAGGATGCGGTCATGCACATCTACGAAGAGCGGCTGAGCGTCCCCCGCTCCTGGTGGGGCCTCGTGGCGCTGGGTGGAGCCGGGCTGGCCGTCGCGGCCATCCCCCTCGGCGTGCTCGCCGCGGTGACGGCGGCCACGGTCGGCATGGCGGTGTCCGCCGCGCTCGTGCACCTGCACGGCAGCGTGCGCATCCTGGTGACGCCCGGCTCCCTCGTCGTCGGCAAGCGCGTCATCCCCATCGAGGCGCTGGGCGCGACGGAGATCCTCGACGAGCGTGAGGCCTTCGAGTGGCGCACGGTCAGGGCGAATCCGTACGCGATGCTGCTCCTGCGGTCCTACGTCCCCACCGCGCTGCGCATCGAGTTGCGCAACTCCTGGGGAGGCGCGCCCTACGTGTACGTGTCGACGCGACAGCCGATGAACCTGGCCGCCGTGCTGGCGTTCTCGCGGGGCTGACCCACCGCGCCATCAGCCTTCGCAGGCACGTCGGTTGAAGAGTCCTCGGACGCGTCCGCGAATCATGGGATTCGACTCCGAAAAACCAACGATTCGAAAGGTGATGGCGTTCAACGATGATTTCCGGACGATACAGATCGTCTAATGCGGAACCAATTTTTGATTTGCGCAGGTCAGGCGTTGGTTCTCGGTTATACCAACACCGTTCGTCCACATGTTGGACACACCGAACGGAACCGCTCCCACCGCCCCTGAGCTGCCCGAACGTTCGTACGGTCACCGCTCACCGGGGCAGCACATCCGGAAATCGACCATCCGGATGGCACTCACTCTCCGCACCGGCAAGACTCCTCACCGCAGTCACCAACCGCAACGATCGAAGGAGAGTCCACCATGCGTCGCACCCTCAAGGCCGTGGGAGCAGCCGCAGCAGCGGCCACCTGCGTCCTCGCCGCGACAGCAGGCACCGCGCACGCCGAGGCCCCGCAGACCAAGAGCCTCTACGCGCCGTCCGCCCTGGTGTTGACGGTCGGCCAGGGCGAGGACGCCGGCTCCGCCGCGGTGGAGCGCGCCGTGACACTCACCTGCGCGCCGCGCCCCGCGGGCAGCCACCCCGCCCCGGCGGCCGCGTGCGCCGAACTCGCCGAGGTCAACGGCCGGTTCACCGAACTCCTGGCCACCACTTCCGACGCCATCTGTACCAAGGAGTGGCAGCCGTACACGGTGACGGTCGCCGGCGTCTGGAACGGCAAGCAGGTCAATTGGTCCACCACCTTCGCCAATCGGTGTGAGATGAAGGCTGGTCTCGGGGAGGGCGTCGCACTGTCCTTCTGACGGGATCCCTGAACCACACTCAAGGGAGTCCCGGTGACCTTTCGTGGGGGAAGGCGGCCGGGACGCGGGGCGGCCCCCGGTGTCGGGTGACACCGGGGGCCGTAGTGTGCACGGCGCCGCCGGCCATCGGAAGGTGCGGGCGGCTCGACGTCTACGACGTGGCGTGAGCGCTCACCGTCGCCCTGCCCCCGGCCAGTTCGTCCAGCCGCCGCAGGACCCTGGCGCGCAACAGCTCGTACTCCTCGCGGCAGTGGCGGATCTCGGGCGGCCGGGTGACGGCGGTGCCGCCGACAACGGTCTCACCCGGGAGGAACTGGCCACGGGTGAGGTCTATCTCGACCCCGAGGGCCAGCCGGTTCCACCAGTGATAGCCCGTCCGCTCGCCGTCGACGTGGACCTCGCCCAGTATCAGCTCACCACCCAGCAGGTCGTTCAGGACGAGCGCGGTGACGCCGCACTGGTCCCGCTCCGGGTTGTCCTGCGACCACGTCTCGCCGGAGCGCGGATCGGCGGTGTCCGCACCCCAACTGTCCCGCAGCGCCGCCTCGATGTCGGCGAGTCCCAGTGGTGTCATGCCGGCAACCCTCGCACCCGCCACTGACAATCACGCGTCGTCCCGGGTCGCGGCCGACCGCACCACCCCTCGCCCGACCGCCCCGTCGATCGCCTCGTCGTCGAGTCCGCCGGCCGCGAGCACCTCCCGCGTGTCCGCGCCCGCGGCCCGCACCTCCGTCCGGATCCGCGCCGGTGTGCGGGAGAGGGTGACGGGCGAGGCGAGGCCGCGGTAGTCGCCGTCCTCGACGACGAGGCCGCGGTGGCGCACCTGGGGTGCGGTCAGCGCCTCGGCGACATCGTGCACGGGCGAGGCCGGGATGCCCCGCGCCGTCAGGAGCGCGGTGAGTTCGGCCCGCGGCCGGGCCGCGACGGCCTCCTCCAACTCGGCGCGCAGCTCCCGCTGGTGGCGCACGCGGTCCGGGTTGGTGCGGAAGCGCGGGTCCTCGGCCAGCGCGGGCACCTCCAGTACGTCCGTGAGCGCGGCGAACTGCCGGTCGTTGCCGACCGCGATGAACAGCGGCCCGTCGGCGGCGGCGAACGAGTCGTAGGGAGCGATGGTGGGGTGCGCGGAGCCGGTGCGGCGCGGGACGGTGCCGTCGGCGAGCCAGGACGCCGAGTGCGGGTGGAGCAGGCTGACGGCGGTGTCCAGGAGGGTGCAGTCGACGAGCTGGCCGAGTCCGGAGCGGTGCCGTTCGTGGAGAGCCAGCAGGATGCCGGAGAAGGCGAGGATGCCGGTGACCTGGTCGACGACCGGGACGCCCACGCGCAGCGGCGGCCCGTCCGCCTCGCCGTTGACGCTCATCAGGCCGCCGTAGGCCTGCAGCACCGCGTCGTAACCCGGTTGCCCGCCGAGCGGCCCGTCGGTGCCGAAGCCGGTGACGCGGCAGTGGACGAGGGCCGGGAAGCGGCGCCGCAACTCCTCGTCGGCGTAACCCCACTTGGCGAGGGTGCCCGCCTTGAAGTTCTCGATGAGGACGTCGGTGCCGCGCAGGAGGGTGTCGAGGATGTCGCGTCCCTCGGGCGCGGAGAGGTCGACGACGATGTTCTTCTTGCCGCGGTTGAGGTTCTGGTAGTACGCGGAGGTGTGCGGCGCGACGAACGGCGGGCCCCAGCCCCGGGTCTCGTCACCGGCCGGGGGTTCGACCTTGATGACGTCGGCCCCGTGGTCGGCGAGCAGTTGCGCGCAGTAGGGCCCGGCGAGGACCCGGGACAGGTCGAGCACCTTGAGTCCGGCGAGGGCGCCGCCGTGCGTGCCGGGGGAAAGTGTCATCAACTGCTCCCAGTTCGGTCGAGGTCGTCTGTGCGTGCGCCGTCGGTCGAAGTCGTCTGTGCGTGCGCCGCATCGCGGACCGGCCGGTCGGCACAATGCACCTATGATCCCCACCGGCATCCGCACGCCCCGGCTCGACCTCGAACCGCTCCGCGTCGAGCACGCCGCCGACCTGGCCGGCGTGCTCGGCGACCCGGCGCTGCACACCTTCATCGGCGGTGCCCCCGACGACGTCGACGCGCTGCGCGCACGCTACCGGCGCATGGTCGCCGGCTCCCCTGACCCCGGCGTCTCCTGGTGCAACTGGGTGCTGCGGCTCCGTGCGGGGGAACGCCCGGTTCTGATCGGGACGGTGCAGGCGACCGTCGCTCCGGCGGGGTGCGCGGAGATCGCCTGGGTGGTCGGGACGCCCTGGCAGGGGCGCGGCTTCGCGTCGGAGGCGGCCCGCGGCCTGGTGGACTGGCTGGCGAGGCACGGCGTGCGTACGGTCGTCGCGCATGTCCATCCCGGCCACGGGGCGTCCGCGGCCGTCGCGCGAGCCGCGGGCCTCGCCGCCACGGACGTCGTCCAGGACGGCGAGATCCGCTGGGAGGCGGCGCTCAGGGTCTGAGCAGCCTCGGTCAGTACGGCCGGTCGCCCGCGATCGCGACGCGCTCCGCGACCCGCCGGTGCGGGGCGTAGTCGTCGACGGCGTAGTGCTGCGTGGCGCGGTTGTCCCAGAACGCGACGTCACCCTCCTGCCAGTGGAACCGCACCTGGTACTCCGGCACATGGGCCTGCCGCACGAGGTGGCCGAGCAGCCGGTCGCTCTCCTCGCGCTCCATGCCGACGATGTGCGTGGTGAAGGAGGTGTTGACGAAGAGCATCCGCCGCCCGGTCTCCGGGTGGGTGCGCACCACCGGGTGGGTGACGGGCGGGAACTCCTCCTGGAGCGGGGCGAGCTTCTCGGGACCGTAGAAGCGGGCGAAGCCGGGGATGAAGTCGTGCACGGCGTGCGCCCCGTCGATGCGCGCCTTGACGGTGTCGGGAAGGTTGTCGTAGGCGGCCGCCATGTCCGCCCACATCGTGTCACCGCCGAACGGCGGCACCTCGTGCAGCTGCAACACCGCGCCGAGGGCCGGGCGTTCGCGGAAGGTGACGTCGGCGTGCCAGACGTTCTCGTACGTGGGTGTGGCGCTGCCGCCCTTGTCGAAGCGGACGACGTCGTCGGCGGAGCCGCGCGCGAGCAGCGGATTGGTCTCCAGGTCGCCCCAGTTGAGGGCGAAGGCGCGCTGCTGCTCGGAGGTGATGCGGGCACCGCGGAAGAACAGCACCTTCCACTCCAGCAGTGCGCGGTTCAACTCGTCGCGCAGGGCGGGGGTCAGCGGTCGCGCGAGGTCGACGCCGCGGATCTCGGCGCCGATGACGCGGCCCTGGGGCACGACGTCGAAGAGTTCGTAGGGGCGTTCCTGCCGGTCGTCGGGCAGGCGGCGCAGGGTGCGGCGGCCCTCGTACATGCCGTCGGCGGGAACGCGTGCTTCGCGCAGGGCGGCGGTGACGGGGGGCTGCGGCGCGGCGGACGAGACAGTCATGGGGATGATCCTTCGACGCGGAATCGGGCAGGCGGGCGTGCGGAGCGGACTCCGGACAGCTAGCGGCCCGATCGCTCGCACCCGCGCCGCCACGGGACGCCGAACGTCCGGGTGGCGGCGGTCAGGCGCTGGATCATGGTCGTCATTGTGGGACGTCGGTCTCGCCGGGTCAACCGTTCCGTTACGGCTTGCGCAGCACTCCCCCGTACTCGTAGATCCCCTTGTTGGCTTCGGTCACGCCGAGGTAGGGCACGAGATCGGGGTCGACCGGCGCGAGGGCGGGCTGGTCGGGGTCGGGCCGCCAGTCGACGAGGTTGACCACGCCGGGCGCCACGGGTTCGAGGCCTTCGAGCAGGACGTCGACTTCGGCGGGCGTGCGGGTCTGCCACGGCACACCGCCGCCGGCGATGTGCTCGGTCATCCGCGCGCCGCGCTCGGGGTCGTCGCAGACGACCTGCGAGAAGCTCACGAAGCTGCCGGGGGCCGCCCGGTCGATGATCGTGCGCAGGATCCGGTGCGGGTCGTCCGCGTCGACGAGGTGGTGGCCCACGGAGAGGAAGAGGACGGCGACCGGCTCGTCGAAGTCGATGAGGCGCACCACGTCGGGGTGGTCCAGGATCGCGTCCTGGTCCCGCATGTCCCCCATGATGACCGTCGTGGAGGAGTCGTCGGCGAGCAGCGCGCGGCCGTGCGCGAGGACGATCGGGTCGACGTCGACATAGACGACGCGGGCGTCGGGGGCGAAGCGCTGGGCGACCTGGTGGACGTTGTTGTCGGTGGGCAGCCCGCAGCCCATGTCGATGAACTGGCGGATGCCCTCCTCGCGCGTCAGATGGCGCACCGCGCGGTAGAGGAACTGGCGGTTCTGCCGGCAGATGTCGACGACCTCGGGGAACGAGGGCACGGTGGAGAGGACGAACTTCCGGTCGATCTCGTAGTTGTCCTTGCCGCCCAGCATCCAGCCGTAGCCGCGGGCCGAAGTGGGGACGTCGTAGGGAATGGACGGCCCGGCCACCGTCTCGGACTGTTTGTCACTCGCCACAGCGCGCTCTCCACCTCTCCCGCGGGATTCACGGAACGTGTTCCTTGTCGCGACAGTAGCCGGTGATCCACGTTCGAGTGAACGAACTTCGGAAACTTCAACCGCCTTGTGCCGCGCGGCGGTTGCCGGGTTCACCGGGGTGTGCTCGCGCGGTGGACCGGCCGTGGGGGCTGTGGTGTGTCTCACCCGCTGACCGCGCGGGCGTCCCCATGGCGGATGATCGGGGCAGAGAGCCATCCGCACCACCGGATCCGTACCACCCAGAGAGGACCTCCCCATGGAAGACCGCTTCGACGTCGTCGTGCTCGGAGCAGGACCCGGCGGCTATGTCGCCGCCATCCGCGCCGCCCAGCTGGGCAAGCGGGTAGCGGTCGTCGAGGAGAAGTACTGGGGCGGTGTCTGCCTCAACGTCGGCTGCATCCCGACGAAGGCCCTGCTGCGCAACGCCGAGCTGGCCCACCTCTTCACGCACGAGCAGAAGACGTACGGCATCAAGGTCGACGGGCAGGTGTCCTTCGACTACGGCGAGGCGTTCAACCGCAGCCGCACGGTCGCGGACGGCCGGGTCAAGGGCGTCCACTTCCTGATGAAGAAGAACGGCATCACGGAGTTCGACGGCCGGGGCACGTTCCTGGACGCGAACACGCTGCAGGTCGCGAAGTCCGACGGCACGACCGCCACGATCGGCTTCGACAACTGCATCATCGCCACCGGCGCCACCCCCCGGCTGCTTCCCGGCACGAGCCGCAGCGAGCGCGTGGTGACGTACGAGGAGCAGATCCTCGCCGACTCGCTGCCACGCTCCATCGTGATCGCGGGCGCCGGCGCCATCGGCATCGAGTTCGCGTACGTCCTGCACAACTACGGCGTGAAGGTCACGATCGTCGAGTTCCTGGACCGCGTGGCGCCGCTGGAGGACGCGGACGTCTCGAAGGAGCTGGCCAAGCAGTACCGCAAGCTCGGGATCGACGTGCTCACCTCGACGCGCGTCGAGTCGATCGACGAGTCCGGCGAGCAGGTCCGGGTGACGGTCACCGGCAAGGACGGCAAGCAGCAGATCCTGGAGGCCGACAAGGTCCTTCAGGCCATCGGTTTCGCGCCGAACGTCTCCGGTTTCGGCCTGGAGGCGACGGGCGTGGCACTCACCGAGCGCGGCGCGATCGACGTCGACGGCCGCTGCCGCACGAACGTCCCGCACATCTACGCCATCGGCGACGTCACCGCGAAGCTGATGCTGGCGCACACCGCCGAGGCCATGGGCGTCGTGGCGGCGGAGACCCTCGCGGACGCCGAGACGATGGAACTCGACTACCCGATGATTCCGCGCGCCACCTACTCCCAGCCGCAGATCGCCAGCTTCGGCTGGACGGAGGCGCAGGCCAAGGAGAAGGGCTTCGACGTCAAGGTCGCGAAGTTCCCGTTCCAGGCCAACGGCAAGGCGCACGGCCTCGGCGACACCGTCGGCTTCGTGAAGATCATCAGCGACGCGAAGTACGGCGAGATCATCGGCGCCCACCTGATCGGCCCGGACGTCACCGAGCTGCTGCCCGAGCTCACGCTGGCCCAGCAGTGGGACCTCACCGTCCACGAGGTCGCGCGCAACGTCCACGCGCACCCGACCCTGGGCGAGGCCGTCAAGGAAGCGGTGCACGGCCTGGCCGGGCACATGATCAACTTCTGACGGTCCAGCGGTGCCCCCGAGCGCCCCGCCGCGACACGAGTGACCGAAAGTGTGTCGTTCGAGTGGCGGGGCCGCCCGGTCGGGCCGATGCTGGGCGGAACACGACTGTTATGCCTCGGGGGCGAGGAGAGGCAGTAGCCGATGTTCTCTGGCCTGGGTCGATTCGTGGTGCGCCGCCCCTGGTGGATCATCCTGGCGTGGGTGGTGGCGGCCGGCGCCGTGATCTCACTGGCGCCGAAACTCACCTCCAGCAGCGACGAGGCGAGTTTCCTGCCCGATCACTACGAGTCCATTCGCGCCTCCGACGTACAGGAAAAGGAATTCCCCAAGCAGCAGAACATCGGCGCGATCATCGTCTTCCAGCGCTCCGACGGTGAGAAGCTGACGGCCGCCGACTCCGCCGAAGTGCGCCGCATATCGAAGGACCTGCAGAGCCGGAAGATCCCCGAGGTGCAGGCCGTCGTGCCCGGCGAGGTCTCGCCCAACAAACGGGTGCAGACGTCCGTCGTCGCGATGCCGAAGATCACCGACCCCGAGGACACCTCGCAGCAGGACGCCGTGAAGGAGCTCCGGGACGATCTGAAGCCGGAGTTGAAGGGCACGGACCTGTCGGCCGGGATCACCGGCTCGGCGGCGCAGGCGCTCGACGAGAGCGACGCGTCCGAGCGGGCGGGGCTGCTCGTCGGCGTCGGCACGATCGTGATCATCATCGTGCTGCTGCTTGTGATCTTCCGCAGCCCCATCATCGCGCTGCTGCCCGTCGTCCTCATCGGGCTGATCTCGCCGATGGCGACCGGCCTGATCGCCTCCGCGAACAAGGCCTTCGACATGAAGGCGGACTCCTCCATCCAGGAGCTCCTGACCGTCGTCCTGTTCGGCGTCGGCACCGACTACATCCTGTTCCTGCTCTTCCGCTACCGCGAGGCCCTGCGCGCGGGCGAGGACCCGAAGGGCGGCATGGTGCACGCCGTCGAGCGGGTCGGTGAGGCCATCACGTCGGCGGCGGGCGCCGTCATCGTCGCCTTCGCCGCGCTGACGCTGTCCTCGCTCGGCATGCTGCAGTCGATGGGCCCGGCCCTCGCCATCGCGGTGTTCGTGACGCTGCTCGCCGGACTCACGCTCGTCCCCGCGGTGGTGTCGCTCCTCGGTACGAAGGTGTTCTGGCCGTCGAAGTCCTGGCAGCAGGAGCCGCACGGTACGGGGTTCGCCAGGCTCGGCGCGTCCATCGCCCGCAAGCCGGCCGTGTGGGCGCTGGTCTCCGCGGTGTTCATGGGGGCGCTCACCCTCGGCGCGCTCGGCTACAAGGCCAACTTCGACCTGGCCGGGTCGTCGCTCCCCAAGGACAAGGAGTCGATGGTCGCCCTGGACAACCTCCAGAAGGGCTTCCCCGCGGGCACCACCGACCCGACCTCCGTCTACCTCACCTCCACGGCCGACAGGCCCGTGACGAAGCCGCAGGCCGACGCCTTCCGCGAGCGGATCTCCGGTGTCCGGGGCGTGGGAGAAGTCGGGGCGCCGCGGCTGAGTCCGGACCGTACGACCGCCTCGTACTCCGTGATCCTCGCGGACCCGCCGGCCTCCGACAAGGCGCTCGACACCGTCAAGGACCGGCTGCGGCCCGCCGCTCACGAGGACGCGCCGGCCGGCACGAAGGCGCTCGTCGGCGGCACCACCGCGGTGTACGTCGACATCAACAGGGCGGTGGACCGCGACTATTCGGTGGTCTTCCCCGTGGCGGCGCTCGCCATCATGGTGATCCTCGGTCTGCTGCTGCGCAGCCTGGTGGCGCCCTGGTACCTGATGCTGTCCGTCGCGCTCGGCTTCGGCGCGACCCTCGGCGCGACCTCCCTGCTCTTCCAGCAGCTCGGCAGCCAGCCGGGGTTGATGTTCATGCTGCCGGTGATCATGTACTTGTTCGTGGTCGCGCTCGGCACGGACTACAACATCCTCATGGTGTCGCGGCTGCGCGAGGAGGCCCGCGAGGGCCGCGGCCCGCACGACGCCGCAGGCACGGCGGTGCGGCACTCGGGGCCGACGATCGGCTCGGCGGGCGTGATCCTCGCGGGTACGTTCGCGACGCTGATGCTCGCCGGCAACTCGACGCTCTCCCAGATGGGCTTCTCGCTCTCCTTCGGCATCCTCATCGCCGCGTTCGTCATGGCGCTGATCTTCACCCCGGCGCTGACCGCGCTCATCGGACACGCGGCCTGGTGGCCCGGCCACGGCGACGAGAAGCGGAACGGGCGCAGCGGATCGACGCCGCCGGACCCGGACGAGGAGCGCCTCGGAGGCGCGACACGCAGCCGGTGAGACCGCCCCGCCATCACGCGGACGCCGCGGCCGTCACGCGGCCCCCTCGGCCCGCACGACCCCCGTCAGCATCCCGCCCAGCGCCACGCACACCACGCCCGCACCGACGGCGAGGCACACCCGGGCGACCCCGAACCCGGCCGCTCCCGCGGTGACGGCGGCGGCTCCCAGCGGGCCGAGCGAATAGTGCGTCGTCCAGAACGCGGCCGTGACCCGCCCGAGGAGGTGACCGGGCGTCACCTCCTGGCGCAGGGACATGGAGCAGATGCCGGCGACGCCGGTGGCGAGCAGCATGCCCGCCGAGAGCGCGCCGATCACCGGCACGCTGTCGGTCAGTCCGAGACAGCCGACGGCGACTCCGCCCAGCGCGGTGGCGCCGACCCAACTCGGCCCGAACCCGAAGCCCTTGCGCACCCGGGTGACCACGAACGAGGCGAGGAAGGTGCCGACGGTCCCCGCGCTCAGCACATAGCCCACCGTGCCGTCCCCGTGCCCGAGGTCCTTCTTGACGCGGAAGACGATGACGTCGGTCATGCCGTGCGTGAGGAAGATGACCAGGGACAGCAGCACGGTCAGCGGGCGCAGGACGGGGTGCGCCCACAGGAAGCGGATACCGGCGAGGAACTCCCCACGCACGTCCCCGCCCGCCGCCCCGCCGGACGCCTTCTCCTCGTCGCCGTCGGGTGGCGGCGTCGGCCTCAGCCGGACGAGAAGGAGTCCGGCGGCGGACACGGCGAAGGTGGCGGCGTCGATGCCGATGGCGGCCACGGGACCGAACGCCGCCGCGACGAAGCCCGCCAGGGTGGGCCCGCCGACCGTCGCCACCGCGTAGGAGCCGAAGAGGTGGGCGTTGGCCCTGGTGATCTGGTCCGGTTCGACGATGGCGGGCACCACGGCCACGTACGTCACCTGGAAGAGCATCGCGAAGCCGCCGGCGAGCGGAACGACCGTGTAGATCAGCCACATCGGTGTCGCGAAGAGCCACACCAGCGGGATCAGCGCGTACAGCAGACAGCGCGCCACGTCGGAGAGCATCAGGAGCCCGCGCCGGTCGAACCGGTCGGCGATCACACCGGCGAAGAGGCCGGTGACGATCGACGCGACGCCCGTCATCCCGGTGACCAGGCCCATCTGGACGACCGAGCCCGTGCTGTGCAGCACGAGGAGCGGTATCGCCACGAACGAGAACGAGTCGCCGAGGGCGGAGCAGGTCTGGATGAGGAGGAAGACGCGGTAGTCGCGGTTCCGCCACAGGGAGACCCCGACGTCGGTGGTCACTGCTCCTCCCCTCCCTCGACCCGGACGTGCACGTTAGTGCAAGTTGCCATTTCTCGGAAAGTGTGAGCACGAACCGAGGCGCCCAGCGCCCTCATTGCTCACAGCTCGGACGAAAATGCAAGTGGAATCAATAAGGCCCGAAAAAGTCGGTGGCCTAGGAAAGCGCGAGAAATGTCAAGTCCGTTGCCGACTGCGCTTGCATTTCGCTCTCACGTCCTCTACCAGCGGCTTTTGAGTGTTAGGGTTTCCTCTTGTCCCGAGCCGGGCCGTCTTTTCGTCGGCGCACCGCTCGGCTTGCGCAGCGGTGATCCGGTCCTTTGCGGCCGGTCGTCGCAGCCCCTCACACCGGAATGGGAGAAGGCCTTCCGCGCCTGATTCCCGTTCCGGCGGAATGTGTCCACGCCTCGTTCTGGAGCTCTTTCATGTCTGCTGACAGCACGGCTGTCACCACTTCCTCACCGGCGGGCACGGCCGGTGGCGCACCCGGCGCCGGCCGGCACCTTGGCCTCGCCCTGTTCGTGATCGCCGCGGCCCAGCTGATGGTGGTGCTCGACGGCACGATCACCAACATCGCGCTGCCCAGCATCCAGACCGCGCTGGAGGTGTCCGACGCGAACCTCGCGTGGATCGTCAACTCCTACGCGCTGGCCTTCGGCGGGCTGCTGCTCCTCGGCGGCCGGGCGGGAGACCTCTTCGGCCGGCGGCGGATGTTCCAGGTGGGCATCGCCGTGTTCACCCTGGCGTCGCTGCTCGGCGGACTCGCCCCGAACGAGGGCCTGCTCATCGGCGCGCGCATCCTGCAGGGTGTCGGCGCGGCGGTCGCGGCGCCCAGCGCCCTCTCGCTGATCGCCACGACGTTCCCCGAGGGCAAGCCGCGCAACAAGGCGATGGGGGTCTACGCCGCGATGGCCGGCATCGGCGCCACCGTCGGCCTGCTGCTCGGCGGCGTCCTCACCGATGTCCTGGACTGGCGCTGGGTGTTCTTCGTGAACATACCCATCGGCCTGGCCGTGCTCGCCGGGACCCGGACGCTCGTCGAGGCCGAACGCCACCCGGGCCGCCTCGACCTGCCGGGCACCGTCACCGGCACGGGCGGCCTGATCGCCCTGGTCTACGGCATCACGCGCGGCGGCGAACACGGCTGGACCGACAGCCTGACGCTGTCCTGCTTCGCCGTCGCCGCCGTCCTGCTCAGCGCCTTCCTGCTCATCCAGAGCCGGACCCCGCACCCGATGATGCCGCTGCGGCTCTTCAGGGACCGCAACCGCTCCGGCTCCTTCGCCACGATGCTGTTCATCGGCGCCGGCATGATGGCCACCTTCTACTTCCTCACCCTGTACATGCAGCTGATCCTGGGCTACAGCGCGGTCAAGACCGGCTTCGCCAACCTGCCGTTCAGCCTCGGCATGGGTGTCGCGGCGGCCCTCAGCGCCAAGCTGGTCACCCGCCTCGCTCCCCGGGTGATCGCCGGGCCCGGTCTGCTGGTGGCGGCGGGGGGCATGTTCTGGTTCGCCACGCTGACCCCGGACTCGTCGTACGCGGGACATCTGATGCCGGCGATGTTCGTGACCGCGCTCGGCCTCGGCATGGGCTTCGTCCCGATGACGCTGGGCGCCGTCAGCGGCGTCGACCACCAGGAGACGGGCATCGCCTCCGCGCTCCTGAACACCGCTCAGCAGATCGGCGGCGCCCTGGGCCTCGCCGTCCTCGCGACCATCTCCACCTCGGCGGCCAACGACCGGCTGCCCGAAGCCGCCGCCTCGTTCTACCGGGGCATGGCCACGAAGGACCACGGCCTGGTGGCCGAGGCGGCCGACGCGCTGACCCACGGCTACACGCTGGCCTTCGTGGGCGCGGGCGTCATGTTCCTGGCGGGCCTCGCCGTCACCGCGCTCGCCATCAACGCCCGGAAGCAGGAGACGGCCGAGGGCGCGGCGCCCGTCCACATGGGCTGAACCCGCGCCCTGCAACGCCGCCCGGGGGCTAGGGCTTCCAGTCGCCGAGCCAGTCGCCGGTCTCCTGGTTCGCGGCCTGGGCGTCCGTGAGGTGCGGGCGGTCCCCGGTGGGGCCGCCCGCGCCGGGGCCGGTGTTCCTGTACTCGGCGAAGCGGTCGTCCTTCCAGGAGAAGCCGCCCATGTCGGTCCAGGGCGCCGACTTCACGGCGGCGCTGAGACTGGTGTCACGGACGGTGGTCTGCGGGTCGAGGCT
The DNA here is from genome assembly GCF_040654255.1 of Streptomyces sp. NPDC050732. Taxonomy (NCBI): domain Bacteria; kingdom Bacillati; phylum Actinomycetota; class Actinomycetes; order Kitasatosporales; family Streptomycetaceae; genus Streptomyces; species Streptomyces sp. NPDC050732. The sequence continues at coordinate 47,519 of NZ_JBFAHP010000008.1, read as the reverse complement.
CGCGTCACCGCCCGCGTGCCAGGGGCGGCCGAGGTAGAAGCTGCCGGCGGAGACGTCGCCGTTCACCGTCGAGCGCGTGATGAGGAAGCCCTTGCGGCCGGCGGTCGTGCTGGGCGCGGTCACGTATCCGGCCGAGGTGCCGTTCCAGCGCTTCTTCAGGGTGAGGACGGACTTGTCGATCACCGCGGTGGCGCGGCCGAAGACGAAGTCGGTGTTGCCGACGACGTAGGAGTTGGTCATGTAGACCCGGCCCACTTTGTCCTTGGCGGCCGTGTCGAGGAGCAGCGTGTCCTGGTCGCCGCTGACGATGAGGGAGTCGAGGCGGACCCGGTCGGCCGCGGTGCGCAGCGCCACCGCCTGCTGTCCTTCCAGGCCCTGGTTCCGTGCCTCGTCGAAGTCGTTGGAGATGGTGAGGTTGCGGGCCCGGAAGTCGTCGGCCTCGGCGGCGAAGGTCGCGCTGCCGCTCGTGCCGTACTTCCCCGAGCCGTCCGGCTTCGGCGTTCCGGCCGCGTTGTCGAAGACGATGACGGTGTCCTTGCGGCTGGTGCCGGTGCCTTCGACCGTGACGTGCGGCTTGTTCGCCGGGATCTTCACCGTCTCGCGGTACGTGCCGGGGGCGATCCGGATCACGACGCGCGAGGTGTTGCCCGCGGGGACGGCGTCGACGGCCTTCTGCACGCTCGTGTACTGGCCGCTGCCGTCCTTGGCGACGGTGAGGGTGCGGTCGGCACGCACGCCGGCCGTCGTGCCGAGGGAACTCCGGGGGCCCGCGCCGGACTTGAGGAGCGCGGGGACGTCGGCCGCCTTGTCGAGCTTGTACTTGTAGTACGCCTTCGGGTCGAACGCCGTACCGCCGCTCTCGTTGCGGCCGTTGGTCTTGGCGAAGACGTTGCCGCGCTGGACGAGAGCGGCTGTCGCGTCCTTGATGACGGGGTTGTTGATGCCCTGGAAATAGCTGTTCTCCAGGACCATCTTCGTCCTGCCGCGCGAGTAGTTGCCGTACGACGAGGTGATGTCGGTGCCCGGGTCGTCCTGCAGGTAGTTGTTGTAGAGGTGGGCGTGGGCGACGTTGTCGGTCGACGGGTTGCGCTGCTCGGTCTCGCGGAACCAGTTGTGGTGGATCGTGAGGTCGGCGGTGGCGTTCTCGGTCCAGCCGATGCCGAAGGTCTTGTTGTTGTCGCTCAGCTTGTTCCAGGACACCGTCACGTTGGTGGTGTCCTTGCGGCTGTCGATCAGGCCGTCGGCCATGTGCCGCAGATCGTTGTGGTCGATCCACACGTGGTGCGCGCCGTCCATCTGGATGGCGTCCCAGTCGTGCTCCTTGTCGTTCCAGGTGCCGTGGTACGAGTCCCGGATCGTCAAGTTCCGGATGATCACGTTGTGGACGCCCTGCCCGAGGAAGAAACCGCCGCCGACGATCTGCCCGGAGGTGCCCGCGCCCACGATCGTCTTGTCCGATGCGACCTTGATCTCCTTGCCCTTGGGGTCCATGGTGATCGTCGCGGCCACGACGATGACGTACGGCTCCGGGGCGGTCGCGTACTTCTCCAGGTCGGCGAGGGTCCGCACGGTGACGGTCTTCCCGTCCCGGCCGCCGTACGTCCCCTTCTGCCCCAGTGCGTGGACCGACGCGAAGCCGTCGGCGGTGTCGTCGGCCCAGGCCGGCACGGGGGCGGCCGCCGCGGCCCGCGGCTGCGCGTCCTCTCCGAACACTCCGAAAGCCGCGCCGTAGGCCATGGCCCCCGCGGCGACGACGGCCAGCGGCGTACCCACCACGAGGGCCGTCTTCTTTCTCCGGTGCCGCGCCTTGCCGTGGCCGTGCAACTCAGTCATGCGTCGCTTCCCATCTGTCCGTACGTGGGGGGACGCCCGTATCCGGTGGAACGGGCCGCTGAGCAGTCGCCGCCGAAGGCACAGAAGGTTGCCCGCCGATAAAATTCTTTAAGTACCTGGTGATGGTCCAGGGCTCGCAGGCCGACTACGAATCGGTGACGGGTAGGAGGACGCGGTGCGCCTCACGCCCCGGGACGCGTTCACCGCTCCCCCGCCGGGCGAGAGCCGCGCCCCGGCCGACGACGACACGCTCACGCTGCTGTTCCTGTGCTGTCATCCGGAGCTGACGCCGGCCGCGCAGGTCGCCCTGACCCTGCGCGCCGTCGGCGGGCTGACCACGGCCGGGATCGCCCCTCGTTGAAGATCAGGTAGAGCACCTGGAGGACCACGGCGAGCCGCGCGTCGCGGTTCTCGGGCCCCGGCTGGCGGAGCGGCGTTCCCTTGATCCTGGCCTTCGCGCGGCTGACGCTCGGCGAGGCCCTGCACCACGCGGAGCTCGCCCGCGAGGCGATCCGCCTGACACGTTGGTACGCCGTCTGCTGCCCCACGAGGGCGCGGTGACAAGCCTGTTGGCGCTGATGCTGCTCACCGAGGCCCGTGGCGCGGCGAGAACGGGGCCGCACGGTGAGCTGATCCCGCTCGACGAGCAGGACCGCACCCGCTGGGACCGGCGGGCGATCGCCGAGGGCACGGCGCTCGTCGAGGAGGCGCTCTCCCAAGGGCCGCCCGGCGCCTACCAGGTGCAGGCGGCGATCGCGGCGCTGCACGACGAGGCGGAACACGCGGACGCCACCGACTGGCCGCAGACCCTCGCCCTGTACGACGTTCTCGTCCGCCTCGTCCGCCTCGTCCGCCTCGCCGCCGAGCCGATGGCCGAGCTGGGGCGGGCTGTGGCCTACGCGATGGTGCACAGGCCCCGGGCCGGACTCGGCGAACTGACGGCGCTGGAGGGCCGCCTGAGGGGCCGTTACCGCCTGGCGGCCGTACGCGCCCACCTGCTGGAGAAGGCGGGCGACACCGAAGAGGCGCGCGCCGCCTACCAGTTGGCGGCCCGGGGCACCCTCAGCCGCCCCGAGGCCCACTACCTTCAGACGCGCGCCGCCGGACTCGCCCCCTGAGCGGGGGCCGCGCCGAGCGGCGCGCAGTGCTCGGCGACGGTGTCGGCGAAGGCGCGGGCCAGCGGGCTCAGCGCGTCCCAGCGGCGCACCGCCCAGCCCACCGAGAGCGGCGGCAGCTCCGGGACCGGGACGAGACAGAGCCCGGCGGGGCCGCTCTCGCGCCAGCCGGGCAACGCGGGCACCACGGCCTGGCCGAGCCCGAGCTCGGCCAGAAGGACGGCGGTGTCCCAGTCGGCGACGCTGGTGACGGTCGGCAGCACCACATCCAACTCGCCGAGGTGCGCATCGAGTCGGCCGCGCGAGGTCGAGCCTTCCGGGGGCGTGATGAGCTGTGCCGCGGCCAGCTCCGCGGGCTCGACGCGACGGCGGCCGGCCAGCGGGTCGTCGGCGCGGACGGCGAGGACCCAGGGCAGCTCCACGACGGGCCGCTGCTCGATGCCGCGCACGGGTTCGCCGAGAGTGATCCAGGCGAGGTCCAGGTCGTCGGCGGCGAGCGCGTCGAAGCAGCCGCGACTGGAGCTCACGGTCTGAAACTCCAGGCTGACACGCGGATAGCGGTCCCGGAAGCCGACGACGGCTTCGGCCATGAAGTGCCGTACGGAGGTGGCCCCCGTGGTGATCCGCACCGCGCCGCCGTCGCCGCGCGCCTGCTCGCGCAGCCGGCGCACGGCGAGGTCAATGCCGCCGATCCCGTCGGCGGCGGCCGCCCGCAGGGTGCGCCCGGCCGAGGTGGGCACGACACCCCGGGCGTGCCGCTCCAGGAGACTGACGCCGAGCTCCCGCTCCAGACGTTTGACGTGCTGGCTCACCGCCGACTGCGTACAGGAGAGGTCGCGGGCCACGGCGCTGAGGCTGCCGGCTCGGCACACGGCGATGAAGATGCGAAGGTCGTCGAGGGTCACGAGGGCGAAGCTATCCCTTGGACGGCTACAAGGAAACCCGAGGATTGACTTGGGTTTTCACCGTGCACCAAGATCGTTGATGGCCCGGGCGGCGACCCGGCGACGGGCGTCGACCCGGGGTTCACGGAGTCCCGGGGCGCGGGCCATCGACTCGGGAAAGGTGACGTGTGGAAGCGCTCGAAATGGTGGCCGTCGGGGCCGCCGGTGTCGCGGCCGGCGGGCTCAACGCGGTGGTCGGGTCCGGCACCCTCATCACCTTCCCCACCCTGCTGGCGTTCGGCCTCCCGCCGGTGCTCGCCAACGTGTCGAACAACCTCGGCCTGGTGCCGGGCACGCTGAGCGCCGCGTACGGCTACCGCCGCGAGATGAAAGGCCAGCTCAGACGCCTACTGCGATTCGGAGCAGCCTCTCTCATCGGCGGCCTCATCGGCGCCCTGCTGCTCCTGCGGCTCCCCGCGGACGCCTTCCAGGCGGTGGTCCCCGCACTCATCCTGACCGCGTGCCTCCTGGTCCTGCTGCAACCCTGGCTGAACCGCAGACTCAAGAACCGCCGGGGCGAAGCGAAGAGCGACGGCGGCGCCCCCATGTGGTGCGGGGTCCTCGTCACCGGCGTCTACGGCGGCTACTTCGGCGCGGCCCAGGGCGTCCTGCTCATGGCCCTCTTCGGCACCTTCCTCCCGGACGACCTGCAACGCCTCAACGCCGCGAAGAACGTACTCGCCTCCCTCGTGAACGGTGTCGCGGCCGTCGTGTTCATCGCCGTCGCGGACATCGACTGGACGGCGGCCGGCTTGATCGCCGCGGGTTCCACGGTCGGCGGCCTGATCGGCGCCCGCTTCGGCCGCAAGCTCCCGCCCCTGGCGATGCGCACGTTCATCGTCATCGTGGGGACGACGGCTTCGGCGATCATGCTCATGCAGTAGCGGTCGGTCCGCCCTCCCGCTGGTGACGTTCCCGCACGGCCCGGTGCCGTTCGCGCACCACTTCGAGAAAGGCCTCGCGCAGTTCCGCCCGCGTTCGGCCACGGGTTTTGACGGCGTGGCAGTTCGGGCACAGGGCGATCATCCGACTCGGGTGATCGCGGCCGCCTCCCGCGATCTCCTCGATGTGGTCGATCTCCAGTATTGGATCGCCCGCGTCCGTCACGTCGTCGGGCTGACCGCCGCACACCGGGTTCTCGCATCGCCCCTCGCTCCTGATGAGCACCGCCCGCCGGGCGGACCCCGACCGGATCGGGTCCCGGGACACGCCTTCACGGCGCCGCTGGTGACGTGACGCTTCCCGCCGCTCCACGAGAGTGCACAACCGTTCGTACTGCGCGGCCGACGAGACAGGATCCACCGCCGACGAAGGCGCCGCGGCCACGGGGGCGGCGCCCCGGCCACCGGGCCGGTCGTCCGCCACCGACTCCTCGTAGAGGCCGACATCGGCGAGCAGCGGACCCTCGTCGAGGCCGCCGAAGAACCGGTCCGTGATCGCCTGAACCGCCGCGACGCGGGCCTGCCCCGAGGCGCACATCAGCTCGTACGCGGGTGGGACCAGACCTCCGACCGGCCGCTGTTCGGCAAACCAACGACGGGGCACGGCATCACCGTGCGCCGGCGGGACCGTCCCTTCGTACTCGTCCAGCGTCCACAGCCCGGCGTGGAAGAGGGCCAGGACCGGATAGTCGGGACGGACGCGCTCGCCTCGAAGTCCGTGGTTCCGCAGCAGCCCGCTCAGGGCCGCGCTCGTTTCGCTCCAGGGCAGCGTGCGCGGCTCCCCGTGGAACGCTCGCCCGATGGCCCACAGCAGGACGACCGGCTGGTAGAGGCGCGGGCCCGTCTCCGCGTGGGCGACGCGCAGGCCGGTGATGTGGTCGACGAAGCGATCGACGGTGATCTCACCGACCGCCTCCTGGGTCACCACCTGGAATCCGAGTGCACCGAGCAGCTTCGCCGCGTGATCGCGGCCGCCTGAGAACTCCGAGGCGGTCAGCGGTTTCTCTCCCGGGAGGTAGCCGTGAGCGACCCCGACGATGGCCTTCGAGTCGTAGTACCGACCGTCGACCACCAGCAGATAGCTGCGGGACGGCTTGAAGCCGTACCGGCGAAGAAACACGTCCCGACCGCGTCGGTCGCACTCCTCGACCGCGCGCAGAACGTCCGACCTGCCTATGCCACTGAGCACCATGGCGCCACGATAGGCCGGGGCATTGACGCGCAACGGCGGTGAGTGGGGCGGTTCCTGGCGTAACGCAGGTCACAGCCCCGACCCCCGGGTCAAGGAACGCCGATCCATGGTTTATCGTTGAACATGTTGTGACCCCGACCGAGATTCCCCCGTCCGGTCGGGGTCACACTCCATTCATGGGGGCGTCTTCCCCTGTTTTCACGCCTTCGAGGGCGAATATGCCAACCGCGCCGCGTCACACACGCCCGGGCGGCATCATGCGTCCATGGACGGTGCCAAGCCTGTGCAGGTCTTGTTCACGCCCGATGAGTACGCCGCGATCGTGCGTCACGCGGATCGCCTCGGGATGCCGGTGGCCGAGTTCGTCCGCCGCGCCGTGACCGTCCGGACCGAGGAGCGGCCCGGCCCGTGCCAGGCGTCCGACAGCCGGCGCGGAGCGACCGTTCCGCCGGTCCAGCGGGGGCTGGGGAGGGACGGGACGCCGGCGCTCAAGCGGTTCCTCGACACCCTCGCCGCCTCGGCGGAGCCGAAGGCCAGGGGAGGCGAGCGGGACCGGTGAGGGGCAGGGGTGTGGGGGGGCGGGGGTGTGGAGGTCAGGGGCGTGGGGGTCAGGTGAGGGTGATCTCCGGGGTGTAGAGGTCCAGCCAGAGCGCCAGGTCGAGCGTCCGCTCCAGGTCGCGGCGCGAGGCCTGCGTGATCTGCGGCGCCTCCCGCTCGGCGGCCCGCGCGGCGCGCTCCCGGTCCACCAGTTCGAAGACCGGGTGGCCCGGCCGGGCGAGCAGTTCCTTGACGTGGCCCTGGAGCGCGACCGCGTACTTGGGGTCCTGCGTGGACGGGTACGGGCTCTTCACCCGGTCGTAGACCGACCGCGGCAGCACATCGGCCGTCGCCTCGCGCAGCAGGCTCTTCTCCCTGCCGTCGAAGGACTTCAGCGCCCACGGCGTGTTGTACACGTACTCGACCAGCCTGTGGTCGCAGAACGGGACCCGCACCTCCAGTCCGACGGCCATGCTCGCACGATCCTTGCGGTCCAGCAGGACGCGGACGAATCGCGTCAGGTGCAGATGGCAGATCTTCCGCATTTGGTACTCGAAGTCACTCTCGCCGTCCAGGCGTTGGATACCGGCGACGGCTGTCGCGTAGCTCTCCTTGATGTAGCCGGGGAGGTCGAGCGCGGCGGTCAGGTCGGGGCGCAGGACGCCTGCGTCGTCCCCGAAGTGGTCGGCGAACCGCACCAGCCAGGGGAAGGTGTCGGCCGTCCTCGCCGTCTCGTCGAAGAACTGCAGATAGCCGCCGAAGACCTCGTCCGCGGACTCCCCCGACAGCGCCACCGTGGAGTGCTCGCGGATGGCGCGGAAGAGCAGGTAGAGGGAGGCGTCCATGTCGCCGAAGCCCATGGGGATGTCCCGCGCCCGGATCATCTTGGCGCGCACGTCCGGGTCGGCCAGGGCGTGCGAGTCCAGGACGATGTCGCGGTGCTCGGTGCCGGCCGACTTCGCCACGTCGTGCACGAAGGGCGTGTCGGGCGTGGAGCGCAGCTCGTCGGCGACGAAGTTGTCGGCCTGGCCGACGAAGTCGACGGCGAAACTCCGTACCGTCTCGCCCGCCTCGGCCAGCTGACGCGCCGCGAGCGCCGTCATCGCCGAGGAGTCGAGGCCGCCGGAGAGCAGCGTGCAGCGCGGCACGTCGGAGACGAGCTGGCGGCGCACGATGTCGTCGAGGAGCTCCCGCACCTTCGCGACGGACGCGTCGCGGCCGTCGGTGTGCGGACGCGTCTCCAGCGACCAGTAGACGTACCGGCGCAGCCCTCCGCGGTCGACCGTGACGACGGTGCCCGGCTCGACCTCGCGCATGCCGTCCCACACGGCGTGACCGGGCGTCTTGACGACCGTGAAGATCTCCCGCAGGCCGTCCAGGGTGACGCGGCGCCGGGCCAGCGGGTTGGCGAGGATCGCCTTGGGTTCGGAGCCGAACAGGACGCCGTCAGTTGTCTCGTAGTAGTAGAAGGGCTTGATGCCCATGCGGTCCCGGATCATGACGAGCCTGTCGTGCCGCGCGTCCCAGATCGCGAAGGCGTACATGCCGTTCAGCCGCTCGGCTAGGGCCTCGCCCCATTCGAGGTAACCGCGCAGCACGACCTCGGTGTCGGACTCGGTGGTGAACCGGTGGCCGCGGCCCGTCAGTTCGCGGCGGAGCTCGGTGAAGTTGTAGGTCTCCCCGGAGTAGACCAGGGCGACGGTGCCCGTCGGTGTCTCGACGGTCATGGGCTGGCGCCCGCCCGGCAGGTCGATGATCGCGAGCCGGCGGTGTCCGAGCCCGGCGGGGCCGCCGGTCCACGTGCCGCGGTCGTCGGGTCCACGACAGGACATCGTCTCCGTCATGGCGTCCAGGGTGGTGGACTCGGCCGTCAGATCACGGTCGAAGGAGACCCAGCCGGTGATGCCGCACATGCGCATTCCTTCCGTTCGCCGAACTAGGTGTAACTAGCACCTATGTGTGCAGCGTGCGCCTCCGATTGCGTACGGTCAATGCGTCGGAGGGCGCGGCTACCTCACCGACCCCGGCCATTCCAGCCGCTCTTTACCAAGGCCAGAGCCGCGTCGAGGGCGCCGAGCGGGAGCGCCGCCCGTCCAGCCCGCCCCCGCACGCGGGCTGCCCATGCGACGGAACGAAACATTCCGGCCATCGGCAAAAACTTGTCAACGATCCTCAACGATCCCCTTCGGCCGCCTTCAGGAGCCTCGCGGCATCCTCGCGCGCCTGCTCGACCGCGGCGGGGAACACCTGGAGCCCGTGCGCCACGAGCGCGCCCTCGTGCAGCAGCATCAGCGTCCGCCCCAGGCGCGCCGCCCCGCGCGGCGCGATCTCCCCCGCCAGCCCGGTGAAGAGCGCGAGCATCCAGGCCTTCTGGCCGGTGATGATCGGGTACGCGGGGTGGGCGGGGTCACTGATCTCGGCGTGCGCGTTGACCATGCTGCAACCCTTGCCCGAGAACTCATCGGCCCAGTCCCGCGAAGCGTCGAAGACGGCGAGGATCCGGTCGCCCGGCGAGGTCGCGGCCTCCAGATACGGGGTGAGGAAGGCCCGCCAGCGCTCGTCCCGCCCGGCGAGGTACTCGACGACGATCTGCTCCTTGGATCCGAAGCGGTCGTACAGGGTCTTCTTCGTCACCCCGGCCTCGGCGGCGATCAGATCCACCCCCACGGCATGGATGCCTCGCTGGTAGAAGAGCCGCCCCGCGGCGTCGAGTGCGCGGCGTGCGCCCGGCGTCATGACGATGCGCCGCGGCGCCGCCACCGCTCCGCCTTCTTCCGTTCCGTGTCTGTCGTCGCCCATGAATCCATAGTAGGCCCAAAGTAAACCGATCTGTATACTCACTTTCGGAGCGAGGTATACAGATCGGTTTACTCATGGCTCACCCAGCCGCATGACACGACGGGGAGGAATCCATGAACGTCCTGCTGTCGGCCGCATTCGTACTCACCTGGAGTTCCGGGTTCATCGGCGCCAAGCTGGGCGCCGGCAGCGCGTCCGCGGTGACGGTCCTGATGTGGCGCTTCCTGCCCCTGGCCGTGGTCCTCGGGCTCGTCGCCCTGGTCCTCGCGCGCGCCTCCTGGCGGGGCCTGACGGCGCGTGACCTCGGACGGCAGGCGGCTGTCGGCGCACTGTCGCAGAGCGGCTATCTCCTCACCGTGTACTACGCCATCCAGCTCGGCGTCTCCAGCGGGACGACCGCGCTGATCGACGGCACCCAGCCGCTGGTCGCGGGAGCCCTCGCCGGGCCGCTGCTCGGCCAGTACGTCTCCCGCACCCAGTGGATCGGGCTCGGCCTCGGCGTGAGCGGAGTCGTCATCGTCACGGCCGCCGACTTCGCCGGCGGTGGCGACGCCCCGTGGTGGGCGTATCTCGTGCCGTTCCTCGGCATGTTCTCGCTGGTGGCGGCGACGTTCCTGGACCGGCGCGCGCCCCGCCCGGTCGGCCCTTCGGTGGCGATGACCGTCCACTGCGTCACCAGTGCCGTGGTCTTCACGGGGCTCGCGCTGGCGGCGGGGGCCGCGACGCCGCCGGCCGAAGCGTCGTTCTGGACGGCGATCGGATGGCTGGTGGCGCTCTCCACCTTCGGCGGATACGGCCTGTACTGGCTGATCCTGCGGCGCTCCGGGGTCACCCAGGTCAACACCCTGATGTTCCTCATGGCTCCGGTGACCGCGCTCTGGGGTGCCCTGATGTTCGGTGAGCCCTTCGGCCCGCAGACGGTCTCGGGTCTGGCCGTCGGGCTCGCGGCGGTCGTCGTCGTACGACGGGGCGCGAACCGGTCTGCCGCCGTCGCGCCGAAGGCCGGGGTCAGGGCGGGGTCGGGAACGCCTGCACCGCGGGCGCGTACCGGTCGGTGATCTCGTCGATCTCCGCAGCGCGCAGGTGCGGGCCGCGTGCGATGCCATACATCACGCCGAGCCCGAGCAACATGCCCGCGGCGAGCTCGGCCCGCGGCGGAGGCGCCTTGCAGGGCGCGCGCCGCGATCAGCAGCCGGATGTCGGACGTGAGCGCGCAGAGCACCGAACCCGCGGCCATCAGGCCGAGGGAGAGCAGCAGGACGCGGCGCTTGCCGTACATGTCGCCGGCCCGGCCGAGGACGGGCGTGAGGACCGCACCGGCCAGCAGCGTCGCGGTGACCAGCCAGGACACGGCCCCGGCCGAGCTGCCGGTCAGCCGGGGCAGATCGGGCAGCAGCGGCACGACCACGGTCTGCGTGACGGCCATGAGGATGCCACCGAAGGCCAGGACAGGAACGGTCAGCCGGGTGACGCGCGGTCCTCGCACGTCACCCGGCGGTGCCGGAACAGGCCTCATGGCGCCCATGGCATCTCCCCCCACCATCCCATCGCCTCTCCGGCCCCACCCCTATGGTGAATTCAAATTCCCCATAGGGGTGGGCAGTATTAGGTGAATTACAATTCACCGCCGGGAGTTCGGCCCGCGGCCGATGGAATCGGAGATTCCGTTGTCCCGCCCGGAGTGCCCCGGGATCGCCCCCGGCATGGCCGTGAACCGCCTCGCCGGACGGGCGGCCCCCGCCGCGGGAGGTCACGTGGAGCGGCTTCAGTCATACTGCCGCCCATGAATCGACTCCGTATCGGCCTGGTGGGCACGGGCCCCTGGGCCTCCGCCACGCACGCCCCCGCGCTGGCCCGGCACCCGGGCGTCGACCTCAGCGGCGTCTGGGGACGCCGGCCCGAGGCGGCGGCCACGCTCGCCGGCGCGCACAAGACGACGGCGTACACGGACGTGGACGAGTTGTTCGCCGCCAGCGACGCGGTGGCGTTCGCGGTACCGCCCGACGTACAGGCGCCGCTCGCCGCGCGGGCCGCGGCGGCGGGCTGCCATCTGCTGCTCGACAAACCGGTGGCCACAACCGTCGACGGGGCACGCGACCTCGCCGCGGCGGTGGAGCGGGCCGGGGTGGCGTCCGTGGTCTTCTTCACGCTGCGCTTCGCCTCCGAGACGTCGGCCTGGCTGTCCGAACAGGTCTCCACGGGCGGCTGGTTCACGGGCCGCGCCGACTGGTACGGCTCGTTCTACGGCCCGGACGGCACCGAGGCCTTCTCGTCGCCGTGGCGGGCGAGCCGGGGCGGCCTGTGGGACGTGGGCCCGCATGCCCTGTCGATGCTGATGCCCGTACTGGGCGACGTGAGCGCCGTGACGGCCGCGCCGGGGCCCGGGGACACGGCCCACCTGATCCTGCGGCACACCGGCGGCGCGTCCAGCACCGCGACGCTGAGCCTGACGGCGCCCGCGAAGTGCGCGGGACTGACCGTGGAACTGCGCGGCGAGAGCGGCACCGTCGTGCTGCCGACGTGGGAGCCGGGCGAGGCGTTCCGGACGGCGGTCGACGAGCTCGTCGAGTCCGCGGGCAGCGGCACGGCGCACCCGTGCGACGTCAGGTTCGGCCTGCGGGTCACGGAGATCCTGGCGCAGGCGGAGGAGCACATCACGGCCGCGTGATCCGCCCGGCACGATCGAGGTGAGCCGGGATGCCGGGATCACGCTCGATGTGAGCGGATCCGGCCGAGTCCGGCCACCGGGTCCGGCCGGGAGCGGCCACGGAGTTGCGGCGAGAGCGGCCACGGCATCCGCCCGGGAACACCCACGGGCGGCCGGTACCGTGGCCGCTACGTAATGGCGAGTGACGGCACCGACCGCAGCCGGGATCCTACGGAACCAGCGCGGAAAGTGGAGCCGTGCGGTCCTGCGCTGCTCCGATTCCGACCACTCCGACGACTCGGTTCGGGCCGAAATACGAACAGTTGTCCCACACGCTTCCCGCATCGGCCCCAGTAGGCCTAGGGGGTACCCAATGCCGGGGAATTTCAGCCATTCTCAGGCTCCCCGGACAAGATGCCCCGCTGTTGCGCACGGGCGCCACCCGACGATCAAACCTGCAGGTCGGTGACCCCGCACGCTCCATGATGCCCCAGCGACTGATCGTTTTCTTCGGGCAATGTTTACTACCAAAGCCGATGTGAATATTTAGACTGATCACGCTCCAACTCGGCGTGCACCAAGAGGGATTACCCACCATGAACAAGACGGCGCTCCGCGCTCTGCTCCGCGAACGACGCGCCCTCATAGCCCCCGAATCGCACGGCTTCGCCCGCCCCACAGGTCAGGGCCGACGCGCCCCGGGCCTGTCCCAGCACCAGGTCGACCAGCTGCTCCACCGCACGTTCGGGACGTATCACCGCCTGGAGTCCGGCAATTACCCCAATCCGCCGACCTCGCTGCTCCGGGACGTGGCCCGCCTCTTCGGGCTCAACGAACAGGAGTGGGTCTCCCTCTGCCGCTACGCACTGCTTCAGGACCCGCCGGGACCGCTCCACCTCTCCTCCGGCAAGGAGGTGCCCGGAGTCTGGCAGGAGGCCGTCGACGGGATCGGGCACATGGCCTACGTGACGGACGCGTCCTGGGAGATGCTCGCCTGCAACACGGCCTTCGCGGGCATGTTCCCGAACGGCAAGGTGCCGGGTAACACACTGCGCTGGATGCTCCTCGACCCGCACGGCCGCGAGACGCTGACCAACTGGCACACCGCCTGGGCCCCGATGGTGCTGCCGCAGCTGCGGGCGGCGCTCGCCACCAGGCCCGACGACGACATACTGCGGCAGATCGAGAAGGAGATCCTCGCCGATCCCGAGATCGCCGACCTCTACACCGCGGGCAACTCCCACCCGCACCCCGACGGGGACGAGCGCCCCCTGCTGCACGCCCTGGAAGGCCCCGGCTGGGTCACCATGTGTGCCGCCCAGCCCCTCACGGCGCCCGGCTCCCGGCTGATGATCCTGGTGTTCCACCGCGGGACGCAGCGCACCCACTCGCGCGCGTCCATTCTCCGCTCGGACTGACGCGTCCGGCCCCGACCGGCCCACCGCGCAAACTCCGCCCAACAGGGCAATCTCACCACATTGCAGTACGTTGGCCACATCCCCACCCGCTCTGCCGATCCTCGGGGAGCCGCCTCGTGACCGCTCACGTACTCAGACCCCGTACCGTCGTCGGCGACCACAAGGTCACCACGGCCGAGATAGCCGACGATGTGAGCACGCACCACGCCGACCACCCGCGCCTCCGGGCGATACTCCGCGTCATCGGCAACAGCGGTGTGCGGACCCGCCACTTCACCCGCCCCCTCGACTCCCCCACCGTCTCCGGCACCGCCGACGTCGGGGAGCGCGTCCGCACCGCCTTCGACGACGCGCTCGCCATGGCGGAACGGGCCGCGCTCGCGGCCCTGGACGACGCGGGGCTCGCCGCACGGGACATCGACGCGATCGTCACCACGCACACCACGAGCTGGGCCGTCCCCCACCTCGACATCAGCCTGGTCTCACGGCTCGGCCTCCGCCCCGACCTGCGTCGCGTCGCACTCGCCACGGTGGCCTGCACGGGCGGCATCCAGGCGCTCACCCGCGCCGCCGACCTCGTCGCCGCGCGACCGGGCAGCAAGGTCCTCGTGGTGGCCGCCGAGGTGCTGTCCAGCATCTACCACCACAGCGACACCACCATCGAATCGATGATCTACAAGGCGCTGTTCGGGGACGCGGCCGCCGCGACGGTCGTCACCGGCACACCGCTGGGCCCCGGACTGACCATCGAGGACACCTTCGAGTACGTCCTGCCGGACAGTCTCGAACGGCAGCGCGGCCGGCTCTCCGCGGACGGCATCCACTTCGACTCCACGAAACAGGTCCTGGCCGCCGTCACCGACGTGCTGCCCCCGCTCCTGGAGTGGCTCGGGCCGCGGCAGCCCGACTTCGCCGTCATCCACCCCGGCAGCCCCCGCATCATCGCCGACACGGCGGAGGCCCTGCGCCTGGACGAACACGCCGCGCGGCACTCCACGGACACCCTCAGCCACGAGGGAAACCTCGGTGGCGTGAGCGTTCTGCGCGTCCTGGAACGCACCCACGCCGATCCCCCGCACGACGGCGCACCCGGCGCGGCCATCGCCTTCGGCCCCGGCTTCGCCACAGCGGCCGCACGCTGCCGCTGGCGGGCCTAGCGCCTTCTAAATCGCTTGCCGCCGCCCCACCGCCCTGCTGAGGTGACCCCATGGATCATGGAGCGGTACTCACCGCGTACGACCGGCAGATTCGGCACGACACGCAGGGCGAGGGCGGCGACACGCGGGTCGAGCGGACCGGCGGTGTCGTGCGGGTGACCGGCTCGGCACACGACTGGAACGGCGTCCTGTGGGCCGACATCGACGCGTCGACCGCGGACGCCGTGATAGCGGAGCAGGTGCGCCACTACACCGAGGTCGGCCGCGAGTTCGAGTGGAAGCTGCACTCCTACGACCGGCCCGCCGACCTCGCCGAGCGCCTCCTCGCGGCCGGCTTCGAGGCCGACCCCGTGGAGACCGTGATGGTCGCCGAGGCCGCCTCGCTGCCCGCGGGACCCGAACTGCCCGACGGCGTGCGGCTGCTCCCGGTGACGGACGCCGAGGGCGTGCGTCTCATGGCCGAAGCCCACCTCGCGGCCTTCGGGGAGGGCGACGCCGCGCTGAGCGAGCACCTCGCCCGGCGCGTGCTCGCCCAGCTCGCCGAGGCGCCCGACGACATCGTCGCGGTCGTCGCCATGGCCGGTGACCGACCGGTGTGCGGAGCCCGGATGGAGTTCCGCCCCGGCACCGACTTCGCCGGCCTCTGGGGCGGCGGCACCGACCCTCGGTGGCGCGGCAAGGGCATCTACCGCGCGACGGTGGCCCACCGCGCCCGGATCGCCGTGGAGCGCGGCTACCGCTACCTCCAGGTCGACGCCTCCGCCGACAGCCGCCCGATCCTGGACCGCCTCGGCTTCACCACGCTCTGCACGACGACGCCGTATGTGTACCAGCCGTAAGGGTATCTACTCGGTCCGCGCCCGCGCGGCGGGCTAGCGGATCGGCATCCCCGACAGCGTCCGCGCGATGACCAGGCGCTGGATCTCGCTCGTGCCCTCGAAGATGGTGTAGATCGCGGCGTCGCGGTGCATGCGCTCCACCGGGTACTCGCGGGTGTAGCCGTTGCCGCCGAGGATCTGCACGGCCTGCGCGGTGACCTTCTTGGCGACCTCGCTCGCGTACAGCTTGGACATGGAGCCCTCGGCCGACTCGAACTTCTTGCCGGTCGTGGCCATCCAGGAGGCGCGCCACACCAGGAGGCGGGCCGCGTCGATCTGGGTGCGCATGTCGGCGAGCTGGAAGGCGACGCCCTGGTTGTCGATGATGGGGCGGCCGAACTGGGTGCGCGTCTTGGCGTACTCCAGGGCCTCCTCGTACGCGGCGCGGGCCGTGCCCACCGCCATGGCGCCGACCGCCGGGCGGGACGCCTCGAACGTGGCCATCGCGGCGTTCTTCACGCGCTCGCCGCCGGTCCTGGCGCGCTCGCGGGCGCGGGCGAGGCGCTCGTCGAGCTTCTCCTTGCCGCCGAGCAGGCAGTGGCCGGGGACGCGGACGTCCTCCAGGACGACCTCGGCGGTGTGCGAGGCGCGGATGCCGTGCTTCTTGAACTTCTGGCCCTGGGAGAGTCCCGGGGTGTCCGGCGGGACGATGAAGGAGGCGTGGCCCTTCGAGCCGAGCTCGGGGTCGACGACCGCGACGACGACGTGGACGTTGGCGATGCCGCCGTTGGTCGCCCAGGTCTTCGTGCCGTTGAGGACCCACTCGTCCTTGGCCTCGTCGTGGACGGCGCGGGTGCGCATGGCCGCCACGTCAGAGCCCGCGTCGGGCTCGGAGGAGCAGAAGGCGGCGACCTTGACGTCGTTCACGTCGCCGTACATCTGCGGGATCCAGGTGCCGATCTGCTCCTCGGTGCCGTTGGCGAGCACGCCGACGGCGGCCAGGCCGGTGCCCATGATGGACAGGCCGATGCCCGCGTCGCCCCAGAAGATCTCCTCGGTGGCCATCGGGATGCCGAGGCCGGTGGGGTCGAAGAACTGCTGGGCGTAGAAATCGAGCGAGTAGATCCCTATCTTGGCCGCTTCCTGGATGATGGGCCACGGGGTCTCTTCGCGCTCGTCCCATTCGGCGGCCGCGGGGCGGATCACCTCGGCGGCGAATCCGTGGAGCCAGTCCCGGACTTCCTTCTGTTCGTCGTTGAGCTCCATGGTGAACTCGGCCATGACCCCTCCAGGACCTGCGATCAACCGCGACGTGCGATCGACTGGGACGTTACTTGCGGTAACCGCAGTCTGTTACCGGCCAGTAGTCCATGTCAACCTCCGGCGGCCCGTTCGGTGCCCCCGGACGGCCGGGTGTTACGTTGCGCGTGCGTCACCGATTCAGCACGGGCGGGGAGAAACGATGGAGACCACGCAGCGGACCGATCAGCCACGGTCCGCGGATCATCAGCGGCGTCGGCGAGAGCTGCTGGAGGCCGCCGACCGGGTCGTGCTCCGCGACGGCCCCGGCGCCTCGATGAACGCCATCGCCGCCGAGGCGGGCATCACCAAGCCGATCCTCTACCGCCACTTCGGCGACAAGGGCGGCCTCTACGCCGCGCTCGCCAAGCGGCACACCGACGCACTCCTCGAAGCCCTGCGCGCCGCCCTCGACGCGCCCGCCGAGCGCAGGGAGCGGGTCGAGGCGACGCTCGACACCTACCTCTCGGCGATCGAGGCACGCCCCCAGGTCTACCGCTTCCTCATGCATCCGTCGGAGGCCCCCTCCCCCGGCGAGCAGGGCTTCGACGTCGGCCTGCACTCGGCCCCCCTGCTGCGCCGCCTCGGCGAGGAGCTCGCCGAGGTCATCGAGGAGCGCGTCGACCTCGGCCCGGAGAGCGCCCAGCTCGCCCGCGTGTGGGGGCACGGCATCGTCGGCATGATGCACGCGGCGGGCGACTGGTGGCTCGGCGAACGGCCGTGCTCACGCGCCCAGTTGGTGCGCAGCCTCGCCGACCTGCTGTGGGGGCGGCTCGCGGCGGCGGGCAACCGTGTCGGCGGTCCCGGGTTCTGAGACAGGTCCCGAGTCCCTCAGGAGTTCCAGGAGGCCTTGGCGGCGGCCCGCAGCACCCTGCGGCGCCGCCAGCCCGTGACGCGGTCGGTGTAGACACCGCCGTCCAAGTGGTCGCACTCGTGCTGGAGACAGCGCGCGAACCAGCCCGTCCCGTGCACCCGCACCGGCTCCCCCCGCACATCGACGCCCTCGACCACGGCGTGGTCGAAACGCGGCGTGCCCGCTTCGAGTCCCGGCAGCGAAAGACAGCCCTCCGGGCCGCGCACCGTCACGCCGTCGACCTCGACGAGTCTCGGGTTGACCACGTGCCCGAGGTGCCGGACGTCCTCGTCGTCAGGGCAGTCGTAGACGAAGACCCGCCGACCCACGCCGATCTGGTTCGCGGCGAGTCCCACGCCGCGCGCGGCGTACATCGTCGCGAACATGTCCTCGACGAGGCGCGCCAGTTCGGGGCCGAAGTCGGTGACCTCCTCGCAGGCCGTGTGCAGCACGGGGTCACCGAGCAGGGTCAGAGGTCGTACGCGCCCCGAGGCGCCCGGGATCGTGCCGTGTCGCATGGCGGCAAGAGTACGGTCCAGGGGACGGAGCGGCACCGCCGAGGTGCCGAGGTGGTGCCGTGATTCGGGCTTGTCAGTGGATCTCGATAGGCTGAGCAGCGAAACGATGCCGGGGGCAGGCGCGGCGCCGTACGCAAGGAGGATCTCGACAGATGTCAGGCAACACGGACCCGCTGTCGCCGCGGGCCAAGCTGGCCGTGACGGCGGGCAAGGCGGCCGCGGCGGTGTCGCGGGCTGCCGGCCGCGGCAGCGGATCGGTGATCGGCGGCAAGGTCGCGCTCAAGCTCGACCCCGAGCTGCTCGGGCGGCTCGCCACGCACCTGGACGTGGTCCTCGTGTCGGCCACCAACGGCAAGACGACCACCACGCGTCTGATCGCCGAGGCGCTGCGGGCCAGCGGCCCGGTCGTCTCGAACGCGCTCGGTGCGAACATGCCCGCCGGAATCACCTCGGCGCTCGCCGGCGGGTCCGACGCCAGGTTCGGCGTGATCGAGGTCGACGAGAAGTACCTCGCGGGCGTCGCCCGTGACGTCGACCCCAAGGCGATCGCCCTGCTGAACCTCTCGCGCGACCAGCTCGACCGCGCCGCTGAGACCCGCATGCTCGCCGAGAAGTGGCGCGAGGGCCTGGCCGGTTCCAAGGCCGTCGTCATCGCCAACGCGGACGACCCGCTGGTCGTCTGGGCGGCCTCCTCCTCGCCGAACGTGGTGTGGGTGGCCGCCGGCCAGGAGTGGAAGGACGACGCCTGGTCGTGCCCGTCCTGCGGTGGCGTCATGCAGCGCCCCGGGGACGACTGGTTCTGCGGCGAGTGCGGTTTCCGCCGACCGGCGCCCAGCTGGGTGCTCTCCGGCGACCACGTCCTGGACCCGCACGGCTCGGCCTGGCCGATCCACCTCCAGCTCCCCGGCCGCGCCAACAAGGCCAACGCCGCCACCTCGGCCGCCGTCGCCGCCGTCTTCGGCGTGCCGCCCCAGGTCGCCCTGGAGCGGATGTACCAGGTGCAGGCGGTCGCCGGACGCTACGACGTGGTGCAGTTCCAGGGCCGCGACCTGCGCCTGCTCCTCGCGAAGAACCCGGCGGGCTGGCTCGAAACGTTTTCGCTGATCGACCCGCCGCCGACCCCGGTGATCCTCTCCGTGAACGCCCGGGGGGCGGACGGCACGGACACCTCCTGGCTCTGGGACGTCGACTACACCCGCCTCGCCGGTCACCCGATCTTCGTGCTCGGCGACCGCAAGCTGGACCTCGCCGTCCGCCTGGAGGTCGCGAACCTGGACTTCCGCGTCTGCGACAGCGTCGACGAGGCGGTGCAGTTCGCCCCGCCGGGACGCATCGAGACGATCGCGAACTACACCGCGTTCCAGGACCTGCGCCGCCGCGTCGGCAACTGACCCGCCCGGATAAGGACATGAGCATGAGCGACAACAGCCTGCGGCTGGTGTGGGTCTACCCCGACCTGCTGAGCACGTACGGAGACCAAGGCAACGCCCTGGTCGTGGAGCGCCGCGCCCACCAGCGCGGCCTCGCGGTCGAGCGCTACGACGTGCGCAGCGACCAGCCGGTGCCCACCTCCGGCGACATCTACCTGATCGGTGGCGGTGAGGACCGCCCGCAGCGGCTCGCGGCCGAGCGGCTGCGCCGCGACGGCGGCCTGCAGCGCGCGGTGGGCAACGGAGCGATCGTCTTCTCGGTCTGCGCCGGCTACCAGATCCTGGGCAACGAGTTCATCAACGACCTCGGCCAGCGCGAGCCCGGCCTCGGTCTCCTCGACGTGGTCTCCACCCGCGGCGAGGGCGACCGGTGCGTCGGCGACGTGCTCGCCGACATCGACCCGCAGCTGGGCCTGCCCCCGCTGACCGGCTTCGAGAACCACCAGGGCATCACGCACGTCGGCCCGGCCGCGCGTCCGTTCGCCCGCGTCACCCTCGGCCGGGGCAACGGCACGGGCGACGGCACCGAGGGCGCGTACAACGGCACGGTCTTCGGGACGTACATGCACGGCCCCGTCCTCGCCCGCAACCCGCTCATCGCGGACCTGCTGCTCAAGCTGGCCCTCGATGTGAACGCGCTGCCGCCGACGGACGACCGCTGGTACGAGGCGCTGCGCTCCGAGCGCATCAACGCCGCGCAGCAGCCCGCGTAACACCCCGGCACGAAGCCCGCTTGACGCCCCGCCCGCACATGTGAGCGGGGCCGTCCAGCCTTCGGACGCGAGGTGCGGCCCCGCCCCCCGGCGCCTATAGGGTGGCGGGGATCCAGCCGGACGACGTGGTCCGGTCACCGACCCACGTTGCAAAGGTATTCCGGGCCATGCGCATTGGTGTCCTGACCTCCGGCGGCGACTGCCCCGGTCTGAACGCCGTCATCCGCTCCGTCGTGCACCGCGCGGTGGTGGACCACGGCGACGAGGTCATCGGCTTCCACGACGGCTGGAAAGGCCTCCTGGAATGCGACTACCGCAAGCTGGACCTCGACGCGGTGGGCGGCATCCTCGCCCGCGGCGGAACGATCCTCGGCTCCTCGCGCGTCCAGCCCGCGCACCTGCGGGACGGCGTGGAGCGCGCCAGGGGGCACGTCGCCGAGCTCGGCCTCGACGCGATCATCCCCATCGGCGGCGAGGGCACGCTCAAGGCGGCCCGGCTGCTGTCCGACGCGGGCCTGCCCATCGTCGGCGTGCCGAAGACCATCGACAACGACATCGCGGTCACGGACGTCACCTTCGGCTTCGACACGGCCGTCGGCGTCGCGACCGAGGCCCTCGACCGCCTCAAGACCACCGCGGAGTCGCACCAGCGTGTGCTCATCGTCGAGGTGATGGGGCGGCACACCGGCTGGATCGCCCTGCACTCGGGCATGGCGGCGGGCGCGCACGCCATCGTCGTCCCGGAGCGCCCCTTCGACATCGAGGAACTGGCGCGGAAGGTCGGCGAACGCTTCTCCGCGGGCAAGAAGTTCGCGATCGTCGTGGCCGCCGAGGGCGCCAAGCCCCGCGCGGGCTCCATGAAGTTCGACGAGGGCGACAAGGACGTCTACGGCCACGAACGGTTCGCGGGCATCGCCCGGCAGCTCTCCCTCGAACTGGAGCAGCGCCTCGGCAAGGAGGCCCGCCCGGTCATCCTCGGCCACGTCCAGCGCGGCGGCACCCCCACCGCGTACGACCGCGTCCTCGCGACCCGCTTCGGCTGGCACGCCGTGGAGGCCGTGCACCGCGGCGAGTTCGGCAGGATGACCGCGCTGCGCGGCACGGACATCACGATGGTGCCGCTGGCCGAGGCCGTCGAGACGCTGAAGACCGTGCCCGAGGAGCGGTACGCCGAAGCGGAGTGCGTGCTCTAGCGCGGTCACCCGCGTATTACTCGCCCCCGGTCGCACCAGCGGCCGGGGGCGGTTCTACTCTGGTGCGGACACACGTCGCACAATCCGCACGAATCAGGAGCCACTGGATGGATCACAGCGGGCACGGCATGAACATGGATCTGCCGCCGTTCACGCTGGGGCGAGGCCTCGAACTGTCGGCCGACCCCTTCTTCCTCATCGGCTGCCTGGTGGCGCTCGCCCTGTACGGGTGGGGTGTGGCGCGGCTCGTGCGGCGCGGCGACAAGTGGCCGGTGGGCCGCACGATCGCGTTCGTGCTCGGCATCCTGACCGTGCTGCTCGTGATGTGCACCAAGCTCAACGACTACGGCATGGTCATGTTCAGCGTGCACATGGTGCAGCACATGGTGATCAGCATGCTGTCGCCGATCCTGCTGCTGCTCGGCGCGCCGATCACGCTGGCGCTGCGCGCCCTGCCGGTCGCCTCCCGCGGCAGCAAGGGCCCGCGCGAGTGGCTGCTCTGGCTGCTGCACAGCCGCTACATCAAGATCATCACGCATCCCGCGTTCACGATCCCGCTGTTCATCGCGAGCCTGTACGCGCTCTACTTCACGCCGCTCTTCGACACGCTGATGGGCTCCAAGCCGGGCCACATCGGCATGATGGTCCACTTCCTCGCCGTCGGCCTGGTCTTCTTCTGGCCGATCATGGGCGTCGACCCGGGGCCGCACCGGCCCGGCTACATCATGCGGATGCTGGAGCTGTTCGCGGGCATGCCGTTCCACGCGTTCTTCGGCATCGCGCTGATGATGGCGACGCAGCCGATGATCGGCACGTACATGCACCCGCCCGCCTCGCTCGGCATCGACGCGCTGGAGGACCAGGAGGCGGCGGGCGGCATCGCCTGGGCGTTCAGCGAGATCCCGTCCGTGGTGGTCCTGGTCGCCCTGCTCTTCCAGTGGCGGCGCTCCGAGGACCGTGAGGCGCGCCGCAAGGACCGTGCCGCGGACCGCGACGGTGACAAGGAGCTGGAGGCGTACAACGCCTATCTGGCCTCACTGGCCGCTCGCGGACGCTAGCGCCAGAGGGTCTTCCCGGGTCACGATGGTCTTCGGACCGCGGTCCGGGCGCGTCGGCGCCGCGGACTGCCGGGAGGAGGCTGAGCGATGCCCGGTTCCACGAAGACCATGGGTGGGTTCACCATCGGAGGCCTGGTCATGGTGACGGCCTATACAGCGGCGCTCGGAAGCAACGGCTGGTTGTGGTTCGGCTGGGTCGTGCTCGGTCTGATCACACTGGCGATGGTGCTGTCGCGCGCCACATGAGCGCGGTCCCGCGCGACAGCCGCCACGAAGCGCGGAGCGCGAGAACAGAGGGCTCAGAAGCGGAAGACGTGGCCGGTGTCCGCGTCGAGGGCGCACGCGTTCGGGTACGTCTTGCGCCAGCCGACCGGCCGACCCTTGTACGAGCCGGTCACCCTCACGCTGACCGGCTCGTACTCCTTCGTGCACGCGTGCGGGTCGTCGGGCAGCGCGTCGAAGTCCCCCTTCGCCCGAGCGATCGCCTCGCAGGCCTTGGCCGCCTGCGGGTGGGGCCCCGTCGCCCCGGGCTCGCAGCGCAGCAGCACACCGCGGATCCAGGTGTTCTGGGCGCCCGTGACGGTGAGGAAGAGGCCGCGTTTCGGGGCTTCGGGCGCGTCCGCCGCGTGGGCGGGAGCGAGCGCGCCGAGGGAGCCGAGGGAGAGGAGGGCGGCGGCGAGGGCGAACGGGCGCATGGGGAACCTCCGAGATACAGGTCGGATGCGACGACGACTGCGACGTCGACTGCTGTGCCGACTGAGGCGGTGACGTTCCGTGGCGTCGGCGACGCCGGGGAGAGCCCAGGGCACCTTTCGTACGTGTCGCCCGGCGAGTCGCCGCGCCGCTCGTTCCCCCGCTCGGCCCCGCGCAAGGGCCCGAACGGGCTCTCGCATCCGCGCCACCGATTGACTACTGTGCGTCGGCACCGGGACCAGGGGGAAGGCTGACGCCATGTTCTACCTACTGCTCAAGCACGTGATCCTCGGCCCACTCCTCCGGCTGATGTTCCGGCCCAGAATCGAGGGCCTTGAGCATGTGCCGGACTCCGGCGCGGCGATCGTCGCCGGCAACCACCTGTCGTTCTCCGACCACTTCCTGATGCCGGCGATCATCAAGCGCCGCATCACGTTCCTCGCGAAGGCCGAGTACTTCACGGGACCGGGCATCAAGGGCCGGCTGACGGCCGCGTTCTTCCGCAGCGCCGGGCAGATCCCGGTGGACAGGTCCGGCAAGGAGGCGGGGCAGGCGGCGATCCGTGAGGGCCTCGGCGTCCTGCGCAAGGGCGAGCTGCTCGGCATCTACCCGGAGGGCACGCGCTCGCACGACGGCCGGCTGTACAAGGGCAAGGTCGGCGTCGCGGCGATGGCGCTGAAGGCTCAGGTGCCGGTCGTTCCGTGCGCCATGATCGGCACGTTCGAGGCGCAGCCGCCGGGCCAGAAGGTCCCGAACCTCAAGCGGGTGACGATCCGCTTCGGCGAGCCCCTCGACTTCTCCCGGTACGTGGGGATGGACAACGAGAAGGCCGTCCTCCGGGCCGTCACCGACGAGATCATGTACGCGATCCTCGGGCTCTCCGGGCAGGAGTACGTCGACAAGTACGCGGCCGTCGTGAAGGCGGAGGAGGCGGCGGAGGCCGAGCGCGAGCGCGCGGCGGCGGGCGCGAGGGAGCGCCGCAAGTTCCCGAAGCTGCCTCTGAGCTGAGCGCCGCTCCCCCGCCCTCGCACCCTGGTCGAGGAGAACCATGTCGAGGCCGCCCCGGCCGGGGCCGGCGGACGCGTACTGGACATGCCGACCGGATTGGTCCGGGCGAGGATCAGGTAGGTCCGGTGAAGGGTCTGCCGTGCTGGAGCGTTGCGAGGAGAGGGCTTTCCGGGGCCTGTCCGGAGTCATGGACCCGAGCGACGGGCCGCCACTGGGAATCGCCCCGGTGGCGGCCCGTCCGTCTCCGCGTCGTACGCGTTACGGCTTCGGCGTGGCGTGCGGGGCGCAGGTCACGTCGGAGGCGTCGAGCTTGCCGGTCAACAGGTAGCTGTCGACGCGGTCGTTGAGGCACGGGTTGGCGATGTTGGTGATGCCGTGCGAACCGGCGTCCTTCTCCGTGACCAGGCGCGAGCCCTTCAGGCGCTTGTGCAGTTCGACGGCGCCGGGGTAGGGCGTGGCGGCGTCACGGGTGGACTGGACGATCAGCGTCTGCGGCAGGCCCTTGTGAGTCCGGATCTCCAGCGGGCGCTGCTGCTTGCTCGACCAGGTCGCGCACGGCAGGTTCATCCAGGCGTTGCCCCAGGTGAAGAAGGGGCTGGTCCGGTGGATGCGGGTGTTGTCGCGGTCCCACTTCTTCCAGCTGCGGGGCCACTTGGCGTCGGCGCACTCGACGGCCGTGTAGACCGCGTTGCTGTTCTCCTGGGCGATGTTGCCCGCGGTGTCGGCCATGTCGGGGCTCGCCGCCTCGACGAGGGGCTTCGGGTCGCCGGCGACGTACTTGCTCCAGTTCGTGGCGATCTCGACCCAGTACGAGTCGTAGTACGGCGCGTTCTGGAAGTAGGAGTGCAGCTCGGCCGGGCCGACGACGCCGTCCAGGGGCTGCTTCTTCGCGGTGGCGCGCAGCTTGTCCCACTGGGCGCGGACCTTGTCGTAGGTGTCGCCGAGGTGGAAGGCGGCGTCGTTCTTCGCGACCCACGTCATCCAGTCGATGAGGCGCTTCTCGAAGGCGACGTCCTGGTCGAGGTTGACCTCGTACCAGATCTTGTCCGTACGCGGGTTGACCACGGAGTCGAAGATCATGCGGCGCACGTGCGTCGGGTAGAGGGTGCTGTAGACCGCGCCCAGGTAGGTGCCGTAGGAGACGCCGAGGAAGTTCAGCTTCTTCTCGCCGAGCGCGGCGCGGATGACGTCCAGGTCGCGGGCCGTGTTGGGCGTGGTCATGTGCGGGAGGAGGTCACCGCTGCGCTCCTGGCAGCCGTCCGCGTACTCGGCGGCGAGCTTGCGCTGGGCGCGCTTGTCGGCCTCGCTGTCAGGGATCGGGTCCAGCTTGGGCGCCTTGACGAACTCCTGCGGGTCCACGCAGGAGACGGGCGCCGAGTGGCCGACGCCGCGCGGCTCGAAGCCCACGAAGTCGTACGCCTTCGCCGTCTTCTCCCAGAGCTTGCTCTTGGTGACGACGCGACGCGGGAAGCGCAGGCCGGAGGCGCCGGGGCCGCCCGGGTTGTAGAGGAGCGCGCCCTGGCGCTCGTCCTTGGTGCCGGTGCTGCCGATGCGGTCGACGGCGAGCTTGATCTTCCGGCCGTCCGGCTTGGCGTAGTCGAGCGGGACGGTGACCCAGCCGCACTGGATGGGCTTCTCCAGACCCCAGTCGGCGGGGCAGTCCCGCCAGTCGATCCCGGCCTTCGCGGCACGCTGCGCGGCGATGGCGGCGCCGCGGGCCTCACGGTCCTTGCCGGAGGGGGCCGCGGCGGCTGCGGTGTCCGCGTCGACGTCGGCGTTCGCCGTGGGGGCGGCGACGCCGGCCGCTATCAGCGTCGCCACGACGAGACCACCCGCGGATCCGAGCACCGCCGTCCGCCGCCTGCTCCCTGGGGTCCTTCTCAAGTGAGGCCTCCCGCACATAGATTCGAACACTGTCGATCGGTACGGGGATCTTTGCGCCTGGGGGGCGCCGGGGACAGACGCGGCGGGGGTTCTTTACCAATCCGATAAACGGATTGGTACGACCCGGTGAGCGGTTCGTGCACGTCAGCCTGAACTTTCGGGGGGCTCCCCTCGCGCGAGGGGAGCCAATTAGGGAGCCACGGCACTCGGATCACTCGCGCTCATAGTCCTGCACGTCCGCCTCTGTCGTGTCACCCCCGAAGATCTCGTCCATGGCCTCCGCCCCGTCAGCGATGACGGGACGTAGTTGCTTGCGATAGACCCGCTCCGTCGTCACGCTGCCTCCCGCGTGGCCGATCACCCGTGCGATCACTTCGATTGGGATCCCGTGGTCCGACAGGAGGGACACGAAGCTCGTCCGTAGCTCACGCGTGGTCCACTCCCCTGGGTTCTCGAAGCCGGCTTCCCTCAGTAGCGCGCGCAAGCTCTTGCGCACGCTCGCGGCGTCCCGTTGCTTCCCGGTCGCTGTCGGGAAGACGAGCCGATCGTCCGTCCACTCCTCCCCTGCAGCGCGGCACGCGGCCTTCTCTCTGGCCTTGTGCGCTTTCATCACGAGAGCTACCTGCCGCGGCATGGCCAGCGATCGGCGGCTCTTGTGTGTCTTTGTGTCGCCATGTCGGCGCACGGAACGCCACACGTCTACGTGCGGCTTGCCCTTGGTGGACTCGGACAGCTGGACATGTGTCCAAGCGAGGGGTCGCGCCTCTTCCGGACGTACTCCCACCAGGAGAGACAGCACTACGTATGTGTGAATCCAGGTACCAACCATCGCACGCAGCGCAGCCTCGCCCTGCTCAAGGGAGAGGGACTTGCTCGGTCGTCCCGGTTGCCCCTGCGGCAGTTCGACAAGCTGAGCCACGTTTCTTACTGCCTTGCCACGTTTCTGCGCGTGCGTAATGGCCCGACGGAGGAGCGAGCGCACCATCCGAAGAGTTTGAGTCGCGAGCACTTCCGCACGGTCCTCCAGCCACTCGTCAACATCATCGGCTTCGAGGTCCCGCAGCCTGGCTTTCCCCAGATAAGGGATGACGTGGTTATTAGCCAGGCTCCGGTACGTGCCGATACTCCCCTCTTCCTTTCCTTTGAGTCCCTGCGAGAGCCAGTCGTTGACAGCCTGCGTGACGGTGTAGTTGGCGGGAGCCTTCGCGCCGTTGACCAGCTCTTTACGTAGCTCGCGCAGCTTGCGGCGCACTTCTGTCTTGGTCTTACCCGACACTTTCGGGCGCCGACGAGTGCCGGATGGGGTGTATCCCAGCGAAATGGCACCGATGTAGCGCCCCTTCGCCTTGTCCCAGTAGATTGAGTCCTCGCCGTTGCCGGCTCTACGCCTCCGGTCCGCGTCCGTCATTCCTGATACCTCTCAGAAACGAAGGAAGGGCCACGCCCTGGCGTGGCCCTTCCTGGTTAGTTATGCAGCTGCCTCTGACTCTCGCTTCAGGAGGTCGATGTAGGCAGTGACGTAATCGGGGGGCACGAGCCGCCGACGGCCGATACGGACCGTCTGAAGCCGTCCCAGTCGGATCTCCTCATAGATCAGTGAGCGCCCTATCGCGAGAGCTTCGGCTGCCTCTTCCGGGGTGTAGAGGAGCCTCGTAACAGGTGCGCCATTGGTGCCCATCGCAACGTGCCTCCTTGCCAAGCAGGCGGTCGGTGTCGTCTGGTCCTTCTCTGGGATCCGCAACATCCGCCACGCCGCAACATTGCAGGTCAGCGGCTTGTATCTGTGGCGGATGCCGGTTGTGTTGCGGATAGGTGCCGCCACGCGCGAACGCGGTGGCACCGGGCAGGTTGCGGTTGGTCAGCCGACGCTGCGGAGGGGGCGTGTGTCGCTTTCCGCGGACATGTGGCGGCTCTCGAAGAGGCCTTCCGCCACAGATTCACCCCCGTTGACCTGCGGTGTTGCGGATGTTTCGGCTGTTGCGGATTCTCCGGGGGCAGGGGGGCAATAGCGCGCCCACGCATCGCTCAGGTCTTCCGCGTAGTAGCCCTTGGGGGTGCCGCTGCCCACCCGGATACCGCGGGGCCGGATCGGGGTGTTGTCGGGGCGCACGTACTGGCTCAGGAGCTTGGATAGGGCACGGGCAGTGAGTGGCTTGCTGGTGTGCCCGTCGTCGCTCATGTCCGCCCACGGGGCGTCGTCGAGTCCGTGGAGGACTTCGAGAATGGCGGCGGTGGGCATCCGGTCGGCACCGCCGAACACCTGGTCGCGCAGGTCGGTCAGCAGCCGCACCCCGAGAGAGGCTTCGTTGCCTTCCGTGGCGGCCTTGATGAGCGCGACGCAGGCAGCGCGGGCCCGCTCGGGCCAGTGCCCGCCGGCCGCATCCGCGACCGCAAGCAGCGGCTCCCACACGTCGGCCGGCCGGTCCGAGACGCCTTCGGGCATCTCAGGCCACGCCTCGGCGATCTGCTCGTGCAGGGTGGCGGTCCATTCGGCGAGCCGGTCGCGCAGGGCGTGGCCCTGCTTCTCGTGGGTGCGGCGCCGGTAGGGCTCGCACATCTCGTTGGGGGCCTTTTTGCGCATGCGGATGATGACTGAGCGGGTCAGGATCGTGTCCGGCAGCGAGCCGAGTCCGGCCATGGCGACCGCGCAGAACGAGGAGAACCATTCCGTGGTCTGGTTCGAGCCGTCCCCGACGCAGCGCAGCGATTTGGCGCCGCGCCGGTAGCCGGAGTTGAGGAACCCGCGGACCTCTTCATTCCCACCGGCCTTGGGGCCGAACACGGTGTCGATCTCGTCGAAGAGGATCGTGGGGGTGCCCCCGTCGGCCGCAACCAGCCGGAACAACGCGTTCGCGGAGGCGTTGACAGTGGTCGCCGCGCGCGGGGTGAGGGTTTCCACGATCTCCAGCGCCCGGGACTTCCCCGACCCCGGTTCAGGGCTCAAGAAAGCCAGGCGGGCGGTGCCATCGAGCGCGTCCATGAGGTGGGCGTGCGCGTCCCACAGCGTGACGGCGACGTAGGCGTGTTCGGTGGGAAAGATGTTGAAGCGGCGGTGGAACGCTTCGACCTCATCGAGCAGCGCCGCCCCGTCGATGGACGGCGCGGGCGGGTTGGGGCTGGTCATGCGGCGTTCCTCCCTTCCTGGGGAGCACGGAGCGGGCAGACGGTGCGGTGGTAGGCGTGGTCGGTGATCAGGGCGAGCACCTTGTGGCGGCCGACCGCGGACCGGTCACGGCCGCACCAGCACACGGAGGTGGCGGTGGGGGTGACGCCGCGGGGTGCGGTGATGAGCAGCCACGCCACGGGATACCGGCTATCCCCGCAGGTGGCGGGCGCCGGCGGCGTGGGGGGAAGAGCTGAAAGGACGCCTGCGGCATCGCTCTTCGTGCCACGCCTGCGGTCGGGGTCAGCCGGATACGGGCGCGCACAGCGTGGTGCGGTGGTGGGGAGGGGCTTTTCAGTGGCGGGGGCGGCGGGGGTCATGCCGTCTCCCGCGGGCGCGCGGTGCGAATCGACCAGTTCAGCGCGCTGCGCAGCGTCGAGCGGCACTCGTACGCTTTGAGGCCGGCCGCCTCCCCCGCTGCCTGAAAAGCCTCCTCCACCACGTGGCGGGGGATGTCGCCCCATGCCACGAAGCGCCCCATCGAGCGGGCGGCGGTGAACAGCCGGTGTTCCCGCTCCCCCTCGCAGGCCGTCGCGATGGCGGCCTGCTCGCGTTCCAGGGCGACCTGCGCGCAGCGGGTGGCGTTGCGGGCCGCCGCGATGGCCGGCGCCGGTCCGGGCCGCGGCGCGGGGGTGAGGGCCCGGTGCAGCCAGTCGGGCAGCTCCGCGACCGGGGCCGGATCGGTGACCTCGTAGGTGCGGCCGCCGACGGTGCTGCCTGCGGCGACGACGTAGCCGCCCCACGCCCGGGTGTCGACCAGCGGGGCCAGGGTGCGGGCGGTGTTGGTCAGCCGACCGTGGTCGGGGGCGGTGAAGTACAGGTGCAGGCCGCCGCTGGCGGTCCGCACCGTGTAGGTGGTGGGCATCGGCTGGCCGGCGCGCTCGCAGAGCGCCGTAAAGGTCGTCGCGCCGCTAGGCGCGTCCGAACAGCCCTTGTCCTTCTCCTGCTTGGGCAGGTCCAGGTCGATGACGACCAGGCGGGAGGGGCCGGTGGCGATCCCGACGTTGAACGCACCCGCGGCCCATGCGGTACGGATGCGGTCGGGGTCGGTGGTGGCGCGCTGTTCCCACTTGCGGTGCCCGGGCGCGCACTCGCCAGTGCCAGGGCAGGCGGCTTCCCCGTGCAGGGCAGGGCGTTTGCCGCCCGGCCGCAGTGGCAGGACGTACCAGCCGCGGCGGACGGCTTCCAGGGCCCACGCGTACAGGGCAAGGTTGCAGGTCATGCCGCCTCCCCAAAAAGGTCCGGCTGGTGGGAGAGCGGCCGATTGGACCAGACGACTTCGACCGCAGAGGGCCCGGTATGGCCCTTACGGTTGCTGGTGGGCCGCTGCACGGTGATGGCGGCCCGCCACCAGCCCTCATACAGCTCGCCATACAGCGGGCTGTCGTACCCGGACAGCAGCACCGTCGCCTTGACCTTGGTCAGGACCTCGGCGAGCGCGCGATGGTCGGCTTCGGTGTTGGTGTCGTGCGCGTAGTCACCACCGCAGCTGCGCGCGAGCCCAGTGCGGGTGGAGTCGAGGTAGGGCGGGTCGCAGTAGAACACGGCGTCCGGTGCGTCGTAGGCGCAGATGACCCCGTGCGCGGGCCGGTTTTCGATGACCACGCGGCGTAGACGTTCCGCCGCGGCGTAGAGCCGCTCCACCAGGTCGGCCACGGTGACCGCTTGCGAAGAACCGCGGCGCATGCCGTTGGACCACGAGGCGCGCTTGCCGTTGGCGGCGCCAGCCGCGTTGAAGCTCTGCGAGGTCCTGACGAAGAACCGGCGTGCGCGCTCCACGTCATCGAGGTTCACGGCGCTCAGCGCGGCCGCGCGGTACTCCTGGCGGCTATAGGGGGTGAGGGCCAGGGCGCGCACGAGGTCTTGTTCACGGTCGCGCAGCACGCGGAAGAACGTGGTGACGTTGCCGTCCAGATCGTTGAGGACCTCGTGAGCGGCGGGGCGGGTCCGGGCGAAGAGCACCGCGGCGGAACCGGCGAACGGCTCCACGTAGACGCGGTGTTCACGGGGCATCAGGCCGGCGATCCACGGGGCAAGGCGGGCCTTGGCGCCGTAGTACGGGAACGGCGGCTTCATCGAGCCGCAGGCGCCCCCTCGCGGAATGGCAGCGGGTTCGGTCATGCTGGATGCCTCCAACAGGTCTGTTGCGGACTGGTTGGCAAGGGCGGCCCCGGTTCTTTGGCGAGATGCGGGGGCCGCTCTTGGCGTTCGGGGTGTCAGTGGCAGCGGCTAGATTCGCCGCATGACCTCTGTTGACCTTGTGCCGGGCCAGATCACGACGCGCGAAGAGATCGCCGCGACCTACGGCGGATCGATCTACAGCGGCGGCATGGTGCCGGCGCCGAAGTCGAATGCCGTGTTCGTCTTCTCCGACCCGGCGGCCGGCGCGAAGCACGGCTACACCTTTGACGGTTGGGCCGAAGACGATGAGGTGGGCCCGCTGTTCCTCTACACCGGTGCCGGCCACACCGGGCATCAGGAGATGGTGCGGGGCAACAAGTACCTGATGGACACCCTCACCAACGGGCGCAGCGTCCACCTGTTCGTCTCCAACGGCCGCGTCAAGGGCAAGAAGTTGGTGCTGCAGCGCTACGTCGGCCAGGTCAAGCTCGATGAGACCGAGCCGTACGTGGAGCGGCAGGCGCCCGACAGTGAGAAGCAGATGCGTCGGGTCTTCGTCTTTCGGCTGCGGCCGGCCACCGAGGACGTGCTGAACGTGATCGAGAGCGACGTGCAGGCGCCTGCACAGAAGTTCTCCCAGATCGAGCTGCCCAAGATGCCCAAGGTCCCCGCGCAGCCCGGTGCGAAGGACAAGGAGACCGAGCAGCACACCACGCCGCAGACCACCGCGAACATTCCCGGTGGACCCCGCACGGTGCACCGCCGCGAAGGCCTGCTGTGCACCGCCTTCGAGGCCTTCTTGGAAGCCCAGGGACATGTGTGCAAGAGCTTCCAGATCACCGTGCCGGGCGAACCGAGCACGTTCACGCCGGACCTGTACGACGCCACGGACAACGTCCTGTACGAGGCCAAGGGCTTGGCCACACGCAACAACGTCCGCACCGCGATCGGGCAGCTGCTCGACTACAAGCGCCACCTGGAGGTGCCGGCCGGCCTACGGCTGGCCGTGTTGCTGCCGGATGAGCCCACCGCGGACGTCCGGGCACTGCTCGAATCGCTGGATATCGCGCTCGTGACCCGGACGCCGGATGGGAGCTTTGTGGGTCTGCCCGCGCCGGCAGCAACGGCCTAGGCTGGTATTTCCCTGCTCCCGCCTTGTGCGAAGGCAGGTAGGCAAGGGCGGCCCCGCGGCTTTGGCGAGACGTAGGGGGCCGTCCTTGGCGTAGCTAGAACGGGGGCTTGTCGGTGCTCCACGCGTCGTCCGCACCGTCGGCGGGGGCGGTGTTCTTGGCTTGGATGGCGACGTTGGTGAAGCGCAGGCTGGCGCCGATCTCGTCGACTTCGAGGGCGAGCATGGAGCGGTTTTCGCCCTCGGGGGTCTGCCAGTTGTGCTGGCGGATGCGGCCGAAGGCGACCACGTGGGAGCCCTTGGTCAGGGAGTCCGCGATGTGTTCGGCCAGGGTGCGCCAGGCGGCGCAGCGGAAGAACGTGGTGGTGCCGTCTTTCCACTGGTTGGTGGCCTTGTCGAAGGTGCGCGGGGTGGCCGCGATCGTGAACTTCGCGAGGGCGGCGCCATTGTCGGTGAACTTCAGTTCCGGGTCCGCGGTCAGGTTGCCGATGACGGTGATCGGGGTCTCTCCGAACGACATGTTCGGTGTCCTTCCTGATCGTTCAGGTGGCGGGATGGTTGATAGCGCGGGCCAGGGCCAGGGCGCCGTCAGACATGCAGGACGGTGTCGTGCTGGCCTCGGTGAGCCAGCCAGCGAGGGCCAGGCCGACGGAGGGCCCCATGGCGGCTGCGTACTCGGCGTGCTGCGGCGCCATGCAGGTCGTCCGGAACTGGCTGCCACCTCGGTGCAGGAGCGGCCAGCCGACGCGCTCACCACGCCCGTTGATGATGTAGTCACCGCAGAGGAGGCCGCGCCCAGGGTGGAACTCCTCGTACTTGACGTTCCAATTCGCGGTAGGGGCCCCGTCGGTGGCGGTGCTGGCGGCGAGGGCGAGGGCGCGCAGCTTCTGGGCTGCTGCCCGCAGTTCGTCGGCGGGGCTGTGCGTTCCGTCGGCGATCACTGAAGCGCTCACGTGCGGGTCTCCCGGGGGTCGGTGCGGATGACGGCGAAGGTGTCGGTGATCAGGTCGTAGTGGACGTGCACCGAGCCGGGAGCTTCCGTGCGGGCCTTGGTGGCGCGGTGGGCGGCCACGAGAGAGGCGCGGGGGTTACCGGCGGGGTAGGCGTCGATGCGGGTGGGGTGGTGTCCGGTGCAGTAGCGGCAGGTCATGGCGCTACTCCTTCACTGGGTCGTGCAGGAGGTGGAAGGGGAAGGGCTCGTGTTCGATGTGGACGCCGAAGTCCCTGATCCAGTACCAGCGGAACGGGAAAGAGCAGATGCGCAGGTCCATCAGGGCCACGGCCCGGTGGTGTCCGTCCCCGACGTACACGTCCGGGTAGCGGTCGCTGACCCCGAGCAAGATCGGCTCTGTGAGGCCGTGCAGGGGGATGGATTCCTTCAGCTTTTCGACCTTTTTGCGGTCCTTCTCACGGTGGGCGAAGCGTCGGCGGGCGTCGGCCCAGCGCCGGTATTCCGTCGGCTGGATCTGCCCACTGGCCAGGAAGGCGGTGGGCATCTTTCCGCGGTATGCCATCGGTCAGCCCCGCCGGTCAGCCGTAGATGCGGTTGCGTTTAATCACGGCCTTACGGATGTTGACCGTGCTCCCGCCGGACGCGGCGCGGGCCGGGGCGCGCAGGACGACGACGACCAGGATGAGCAGCCACATGCCGGCGCCGGAAGTGAAGCCAGCGGCGGCGGTGAGGACTTGGCCGGTGGCGTAGCCGAGGCCGGCAGATAGCGCGCCCCCGCCGATGCCGGCGCCGATGAAGCGTTGCGCGGTGGGGTCGAGCAGCGGCAGGGGGGACAGGTCGCGCGGTTCGGTGGGCGCGACCGGGGGCGGGGCCAGGTGTTTGGGCATGGGGACCATTCGCCCGTAGGCGTCGGGCACCCACACCACCGGCTGACGCTCGAAGTGCGGCTGCACGGGAACCAGCGGCGCCGCGTACGGGTCGTTCGGCGTAAGGGGAATGGGGTGGTGGACTTCCACGGCCGTGGGCCGCTCGGGGTGGTTCACGGGCCCTCCCTGAGGGTGGACCACGGGGCCCTGCGTCAGGGTGTGACGCGGGGCCCCGAGGGTGGGTGTGATGGCAGATTGAGGCAGCGTTACGAGGCGTTACGGCGTGGTGTGAGGGGTGCGTAACACCGCGTCTGCCTAGGGGTTTGGGTGTTAGGCGGCCGTAACGCGTTACGAGGTGTTACGCCGCTGCCAAGGCAGGAACGATGCGCCACCGGCCGGTGGTGTTGGTCGGCTCCAGACGGCCGTCCAGAGCAGCGTCCTTCAGCCGCAGGGACACCCAGGAGCGGGACAGGTGGTGGGCGTCGCACCAGTCGGTGAAGTCCTTCGGGCCCACGATCATGCGGCCCTCAGACTCGAACTGTGCGAGCGCGTCGGCGAACAGTCGGCGGGCTTCCTCGGGGTCGGGCTTACGCCCGGGCTCCTGCCCGAACAGCGGCTGGTCGTCGCCCGGCTGATTGTCAGGCAGCTCCGCTTCGGGGTCGATGTGCTCGTCCTCGGGGTCCACTCCGGAAGCCTGCTCCTCGTTCATGTCGTCCTCCTGCAGAACGTCGAGCGGGTTTTCCGGGCGGGCGCGGTCGGTGTAGGCGCGGCCGGCCACGCTGGCGGCCGCGCTGGTGGTCACCGCGTCCAGGGGCATGCGGTGGTCGGCGAACTCCCGGCTGATCCATTCCAGGGTCACGGGGTCGTTGCGGAAGGTGCGGGCCGGATTGGCATACAGCTCTTCCTCGATGGCCGCGGCCACGAGATAGCAGTAGCCGGGCCTGCGGTTTTTCCACGCCCCGGGGTTCGCGCCCGCATCCAGCACCTCACTGGGCAGGGCGAAGCTGGCGTCTTTCTCGTCCACGCCGAAGCACAGCGAGGACGGCAGGGAGGCGCGGGTGTCGGTGCTGATCTGGTAGCCGCTGGCCCGCTGCATGGAAATGATCAGCGAGATCCCCGCGGAGCGGGCCTCCTGCGCGATCGTGGTGAACACGTCGTCGTCCAACCGCGCCAGGGTGTTGGCGGCCTCCTCGAACCAGGCCAGCAGGTAGGCCATACCCTCGCAGCCGCACGCAGCCTTGTCCTTGCGGCATGAGTGCGCCGGGTCCTTTTGCACCTCAGCGGCCTCGGGGCACCACGAGCGGTAGCCGTGCGCCCCCAGCCAGGCGGTACGGGCGGGAATGGCGGCCTTGACCGCCTCAATCATGATCTCGGTGTCTTGCGGGGTGGTGGCCACCCAGTCGCAGGCCGGGAAGACCTCCCCGAGATCCTGGCCCTTCTTGACGTGGTCGGACAGCCACACCGCCACGTCCCGACGGGTGAGGACTTCCGCCAGGATGTCCAGGGCACCCTCCGTCTTGCCGGCGCCGGTCACGCCCATGATGAGCAGGTGGATCGCCTGCGGCAGCGTGAGCAGGAGCATCGACCCATCGTCGTACAGGCCGATGACCAGCGGCTCAGCAATCGAGCCGCCCGGCTTGGACGGCCCCGGATACCAGGTGACCTGCTTGAGCATGTCCTCGGGGACGACGACCAGTTCACCGCGGCGCGCGGAGTCGGGGCTGGGCCGGTAGCGCACCGCGTTGGGCGGCACGTCCAACGCGCCCGCGAGCTTGGGCAGCGCCTTGCCCACGTCCTCGTTGGTCGCCTCCCCGGCGGGCAGCGAGTAGGGCACGGTGACCCGGTTCGCCTCCACCTTGCCCGCCCCCAGCTTCGTGCGGGCCAACCCCACCTTTTCCAGCAGACCAGCATCCGAGCCGTCCCCGGACCCGTCGGGGTTGTGCCGCATAAGCATGCGGATGTTCCACGACAGGGCGGCCGCCGGGCCGCCCATCAGGTAGAGGTCATCCAGCGGCCCGGCGGCGGGGCCGGCCAGGCACGCGGCCGTCAGCCACGCCGAAGCCATCCCCGTAGTCAGCGCCGAGTGCAGCCGACGCTGCTTACTGGTCGTCTTCCCGATGGCGTAGGCGCCAGCGGACAGCGCCACCGAGGACAGGGTCAGGCCGACGCCGGCGGCGGTGCTGTCCGCCCACCGCAGGTGGCCCAGGAAGCCGGCCAGGCCGATGCCGCCCACCCCCAGCCACGGCGGAACGTGCGGCTTGGCCCGGTGCACCAGATAGGCACCCATGCCGCCACCGTCGGCATTGCCTCGCTGAGCTTCGAGCAGCTGCATGAGCTGCTGTTGTTCATCGTTGTCGCTACGCCGCATCATCGGCCTGTCTCCTTACTGCTGGGCCCAGTTCATGACCGGCTGCGCGGGCTTGCGGGCACGGTGACGGACGCGGTTGATCTCTTCCTCGTACTCCTGCTGGAACGCGGAGTAGCAGGCAGCGGCGTTCTTGGCCGCGGACTTCAGATCGTCGGCAGCCTTGTTCATCTTCCGTGCCACCTTCGCCGCCCGCAGCCGGGAGCCAAACGCCCGGCCCTCGGGGTCCGGCACCGCGGCGAGCACGCCTTTGAGGATTTCAGCGCCCATGGATACCTCGATGGACAGCGTCACCGCGGCCGCCCGCAGGGTGTTGCAGTAGTTGCGCACCTGCGCCGGGGAGGTGAACTCCGGGGCCGGCAACAGAGAGTCGGAGCGAGCCCCGCCGGAGCGGGCAGCGTTCTTGTTGTTGTTCACGGTGACGTTGATCGGCGGGACGAAGGAGCCGCCCATCGCGCCGACGAAGCCGCCTGCGGCCGCTCCGGCGTTGGCGAACTTGTTGGACTTGTCGCCGGAGCTGCCGTTGGTGTTACCGCGCGGCCGGTAGGGCTGTTGGGCCTGCTGAGTGCGGAAGTTGTGGACTCGGTTGCGTGCCATGTAGGGCCCCCTCAGGTCAGTGCGTGCGGCGGACGATGAACCACACGGTCTGTGCGGCGATCAGGGTGAACAGCCAGACCAGCTCCAGCGGGCCGGCCAGCGGGCCGAAGGCCGCGGCCAGCGCGGCCCAGCCCGCGGCCAGCGAGGCGAGCAGGACCAGGCCGATGCGCCAGCCCAGCACGCTGCCGGTGGCGGGGCGGCGGCGCTGGGTGATCAGCAGCCACACCAGCGGGCCCACCGCCAGCGGGGCCAGGGCCAGGCCCGACCACCACACCAGCACGTGCAGGAGCGCGGTGGCCGGCAGGGCGACCAGGGCGATAGCGGTCGGGGCGAGCGGGCGGCGGTGCGCCCACACCACGCCGGCCAGCGAACCGAGTAACTCGCGCGTCAGAGAGCGCTGTTCGGGCAGGACGACGATGAACGGCTGACCGGAGCGGCGGCGGCCGCGCTGGCGCGGGATACGGATGGTGGTGGCCCCGGCGGGCACCTTCACGGCGCGGCGGGTACGGGTACGACTGGACACAGCAAAAGCTCCTCACAGTGAGGGATCGAATAGGGGTGCTGTGCAGGTCAGGCGTCGTGGGTGGGGTGGGTGGCGGCGATCTCCTGCCACCGGCGGTTCTCTGCCGCATCCACACCACGGACGGTGACCTTGAAGGTGCATCCGGCCGCGGGACACCGGTGGGTGGTGGAGCGAGCTTCCGCGAGGCGTTCCAGCAGGTTCAGCGTGCATGCGGCCACGCACAGGCCGCATGCGGTGATCAGCGTGAGCGGCACGTCGTAGGAGGCGAGCCGGATACTGACCCATACCGCCAGGCCCAACGAGGAGGCCAGCGCGAGCAGCCAAAGGGCGCATTGACGCCGAAATTGCGTGATGTTCACGGCGAAGCTCCAGGGTCGAAGAGATCAGGCGGTGCGCTGCCGGTCGGCATCCGCGCACAGGACGCACATGCCGAGTGAGGTGGGCAGGCAGTAGCTGTAGATCACGCCGCAGACCGGGCAGGTGCGCCGGGCGAGCATGGCCAGCGCGAGCGCACCCCACTTGCGGGAGGTCATCGGCCGTACCAGCGCCGCGCGGTCCACGCGGTAGAGGAAGGCGACCTTGGCGCCGCTTTTGCGGCCGCGGTGGCGCAGCATCACCTGCCCGGCGATCGGCTGCCCGCCGGGCCGCAGCCCGCGTGCCCGCAGCTGCCGGCGCGTGGCCAGGCCGGCGGGGGCGTATTGCCAGGGGTAGGTGGGGATGCCATAGCGGGCGCCGGTGGGGTCGAAGCACTTGCCAAACGCGGTGCTCATCAGCGGCCCGCTATGGCCAGCGCGGCACCACCAGCAGCGGCGGCGGGGTCGCGGAGTTCGGCGAAGCGGGTCGAGACCCAGCCCACCGACCAGCCGCACAGCTCTGCGGCCTCGCGCACCTTGACCCCCGCCTCGAATGCCGCGGCCACGAGCCGGCGGGCCTCATCCTCGGGCAGCTTGCCCGGGGCGGGACCGCGAGCCAGCAGCGTCTCGCGTTCACGGGCGCGTCGCTCGGCTTGTTCACGCTGTTCACGCGCGGCGGCCTCCACGCGCTCCCGCTGTTCTGCTTCCGCCCGCTCTCGGGCCGCCTGTTCACGGGCGAGGAGATCGTGTTCACGTTGTTCACGCTCGCGTTCACGGCGTTCACGGAGCTCCCGCTCGGCCGCTTCTGCTCGCTCGCGTGCCGCGCGCTCTTCGCGTAGCCGACATTCTTCGCGCTCAGCTCGTTCGCGGACCAAGGCCGCTTCGTGCTCGCGCTGTTCACGCGCGAGTGCCGCGGCGTGCTCGCGCTCCTCCCGGGCGTCCTGCCGGGCCCGTTCGGCCCGTTCCCGGGCCGCCTGTTCGGCCTGCTCGCGCTCGGCTTGCTGCGCGGCGTTCAGGGCCGCCGCAGCGGCGGCGAGAGCGCGCCGGTAGGCCAGGCTCGTTTCCGCGGTCACGATGAGCAGGAGCGGGGCGACCGCGTGGACCGCCACGCCGACCAGGTCTTTCTTCAGTGCGGAGTCGGCGGTGTTCAGGGCGAGCGTCATCAGGCCGGTCATCCACCGCAGCACCGTCGGCCACCGCCCGCCGTGCCCGCCCAACCGGGCCAGCACGTCATCGAGCTTGACCACGATGACGACCGCGGCATCCACCACCAACGGCAGGATCGGAGCCGTCCAATCCCACTCCGCGGCCGTGTGCGCGGCCATCAACGGCGTGACGGTGAGGATGGAATAGAGCATCGCCCCGCACACGATCAACCAGGTGCCGCCCGACAGCGCGCGCTCGGCTGAACGGGTCTGAACACTGTTCACGCCGCACCCCCCACCGGTTCCGGCGCAGGCAGGAACGCCCGGCGGAACCCGTTCGAGCCGGCGTCGTAGATGAACGCCTCGCAGCGCCACGTGCACGCGGCCGGGGGGCGTTCACCGGCCGGCTCCCAACTGCCCGGTGCCACACCGTGAGTCGAGGTGTCGGCGTGAGCATCCTTGCGCGAGCGGTAGATCATGTGGGGCTCGCCGTAGTGGAGCAGCACCGTGAGCGCCTGCCCCTCCACAGGGTCGGCCTCCAGCTCTTCACGCAGCCGACGGATCTCGATGTCCTTCAGGAGCAGTTCCTCCTGCGCCACGGCCAGCTCCGCGAGTGCGCCGGCCAGGAGCTTGCCCAACTCCGCTGCCGAGGCGTCCGCGCACTCCGCACGGTCGGTGGCCGCGTACAGCTCCCGGGCGTGCCGGGCGAATGCGGCGTTCGCGGCACCGTTCGCCTGCCGGGCGCGCTCGTGAGCCGCACGGGCGTCGAAGTCGAGCTGTTCCAGCCGGGCAGCGGTGACGATGCGAATCATGCGGCCACCGCCCCGAACTGCCCGCTACAGACGCCCGACCGCCGCACCGACGCCTTACGCGCCCGCCGGGACCGCGGCGCCTGCCTGGGCAGGTCGCTCGCCTTCAGCAGCGCGCGGGCGTAGGCCGCGGCCACCGGGTCGACCTCCCGCAGCTCCGCAATCACGTCACGGGCCACCGTCAACCGCGCCGCCCGCTCCTCCGCGGACTCCTCGGCAACCCCGGTGAACAGCTCCGGGTCGAAACCCGCCGCACACTCGGCAAAGCCCAACGCCAACTCCGCGAACTCCTTCGCGGTAACGGCGGTATGACCAGCAACGATGCACTTCATGGGTCGTACTCCTCTGAGGTCAGATGGGATGCGAACGGCCCAAACAGCGGCCCCGGGTCTAGCCACCCGGGGCCGCGCGCCGTTGTGGAGCGAAGAGATTCCGGCTCCCCTCAGCCCCGTCCGTACGGGCTCGCCCCGCAGGGCGCCCGGACGGACGGGGGAGGCAACCGGCGCGGCGCTAGCCGCCGCGAAGCGGTCGAAGATGACCGGTTGTCCGCAGCGCTGGTTCGCGCTCACGGACCCGAGGTGGAACGGCGCCGCCGCGACGGTCAATCACGGCCGCGCCCATCGCTTTCGTCGACTCACTGCCACTCCTTCAAGCGGCTGAACAGGGGATACGCACTGCAAGGGGGATCTCGTCCCCACTCTCCGGCCGTTGCTCGCGGTCACCGGGCCACCTCGCCAGTAGGGCCAAAGCCCAGTACCCCTGGCCTTTAGCGGGATTGCAGCGTCCCCGCCCTTTGCTCTGTGCACTACGGATCAGAGACGATCCCTTGATCTGGTGCGCACCAGTAGGTAAGCATCTGGTGCGCACCAGCGTCAAGGGGCGTTCGCCGAATCGAGCGGCGTTTGCCCTCCGCGGTGTACCTCTAGAACACCGCTCCGGGCAGGCAAGCCGGTAGCCAACAAGGCTTAACTCCGGTCTTGTTAACCCCTGTTGACCTGCGTCGATGTGAGGCATGCTGGGGGGGCCAGTGAGTGGACCTATCGCCAGGCGGTGGCCGTGAGCACAGGACTTCGGGACGCGCGGAAGGCGCGCAGTTGGTCTCAGGAGCGACTGGTTCGCGAGATCGAGCAATATGCCCGACGTCACGTCACCGACGTGGCCTCGACCGCGAGTTTGCGGGTGTACGTGTCCGAGTGGGAGAACGGCAAGCGCACCATCTCGGACCGCTATGCGGCGATGCTCCGCCAGCTTCTCGGAGTCACAGACAGGGAGTTGCGCGGTAGTTCGCCTGTGGCCGGTCCGCCGATGGCCGATGGGTACGACGACCTGCTGAACAGGATCGACTCGGCCAGCAGCGTGGGCAAATCCATGGTGAAAACGTTCAATGATCAGACTGAGCTACTGCGCACTATGGATCGCCAGATGGGCGCGTCCGGGCTCGTAGACCAGATGACGGGGCACCTTGGAGCACTCGAAGACGCCCTGAACTTCGCGGTGCTACCGAGTGCACGTCGGCCCGTAGCTCTTGCTCTCGCGGGGGCATCGACCCTTGCCGCATGGCAGGCAATCGACTCGGGGGCGGTCGAGCGGGCGTGGCGACACTACGAACTTGCGAAGCGCGCGGCACGGGATGCTGAGGCTCCGATGTACCTCGCACACGCAATGGCAGAGCAGGCCTACGTCCTCTGCGAGGCAGGTCGGCCGGCGCTCGGTGTCGACTTGGTCCGCGACGCGCAACGCACCCTTGGCCAGGCGGGTTCCCCACGTCTACGTGCGTGGTTGCTCGCGGCTGAAGCGGAATTGTGCGCGCATGCCGGCATGCCGAACGACTGCCGGCGCGCGCTCGATGCAGCCACGACGAGCATTCCGCCGGGCTCCGAGGACCGCGACCCGGACATGCTGAGCATCTTCCTCGACGGCGCCCACCTCACCCGGTGGCGCGGCAACGTCCTCGCTCTACTTGGCGACGAAGAGGCCGTCACCAGCCTGTACGACGCACTTGAGGTGGCGGACCCATCCTTTGTGCGGGCAAAAGCCGGACTTCACGCAGACCTCGCGCAAGCGCATCTGACGCGATCCGAGTACGACGACGCGAACACCCATCTTCGGCAGGCGCGTTTACTGGCAAGCCGCACTGGTTCAGTGCGGCAGCGACGCCGCGTCGACAAGCTCAGCGCGCGGATGTAGCTCCCTGCTTGCCGCGGCTCGCCAGGATGTGGAGGAGCGCTACGAGGGTGCCAGAGCCCATCAGCTCACCACGGGCCATCAGCCCTGGAATGTCGGCAAGAGGAACCCATTCGATGTGCCCCGCTTCCTCCAAGTCGGTGGGCGCACCGACTTGTTCGGCTCCATGACCCACGAAGATCTCATGAGGCGAGTCGACCATGCCGACCATGGGCTGAAATGTGACGACGTGCTCTACGGACTTCGGCCGCCAACCCGTCTCCTCCACGACTTCTCGGAGCGCTGTTTCTGAGGGGGTCTCTCCCTCATCCACGATGCCGCCGGGTAGCTC
The DNA here is from genome assembly GCF_040654255.1 of Streptomyces sp. NPDC050732. Lineage (NCBI taxonomy): Bacteria > Bacillati > Actinomycetota > Actinomycetes > Kitasatosporales > Streptomycetaceae > Streptomyces > Streptomyces sp. NPDC050732. The sequence continues at coordinate 4,931 of NZ_JBFAHP010000008.1, read as the reverse complement.
CCAACCCCATTGCCGAGGAACGAAGCGGTACCGCCACATCATCAGTACGCGGTCTTGGTCGTCCAGAATTGCTGTGATAGCCACGCGGTGAAGCTTCACCACGTGATGCTCGAAGCGCTCCACTCCGGGCGGCTCCACGTCCCAGAGCTGTAGTTTGACCCAGCGGTTGTCGTAGAGATCCCGCTCCCCGTGGATGCGCCACGGTTCCAACCCCTCAGGCCTCTCGACGCTCACAGCGCCGGGTACACGGTATGAACTTCTGCCGCGAACCTCCAGAGCACCTTCGGCCAGAAGTCGGGCCAGCACCTGCCGAAGTGCCGTCCGGCCGATGCCAAGTTCCTCCGAGAGCATCCGCTCCGAGGGCATCTTGTCACCGGGGGCGTACTCGCCAGAAGCGAGCCGTGCACGAATCGTCTCGTAGACCTTCGCTGTCTTCGGGCCCATCCGCAGAGCACTCTCCATCCTGAAGTGGTGCGTACCAGCGTAGCGGTCGTCACTCGCGCAGGGCTAAGGAGCGGTTTTCCCTTCTCCTGACACAGCAACCGTCGCCGGGTCGACAGTCCCTGCTCACCAGCCCTGGCAGAGGGACTAGATACAGGAGCTCCCATCCCGTCTGCCACCAACCCAAGCGAAGCCAAGGGGTGGCAAACCTCGTGGCAACGAGACCGTTCCCACCGCGGCACGATCCACTTGCACGCCAGCAACCGCACGTGGGGGGGACACTGCGCAAGAGACTTAGGGGGCGACTGGGGTGCATGGCGACTGCTTAGCTGTGCAGGTACTTCAGCCGACGGTGCAGCAACGGGAATTCAGACACCCTAGGAGGGATCTCAGGCTCTTCGGGGGCCGGGTCGGAAGGCTTCCAGTTGAGTGCATGAAGTGCGTCATTGACTAGCATCTTGAGGTCTTCATCGTCCAACGGAATGACGAAACCCCGTCGATCCTGAGCAGTGTCGCGACAGCGTCGGAGAAATAGCTCCTTATCTTGAAAACGACGACACGCGAGAATCCCGAACTTTCCCCGAAGCGGTGAGAAGCGAGATGAGATCTGATCTAGCTCTGGATTCTTGATGTCGTTGCCGTAGTTTTTACATTCCACGAATACGTATTTTGACGGAATTTTGTGGCTGATCAGGAAAGTGAAGAATCCTTCCTTAGCGTTATTCGTGTAGGAGATATCCACGCGCTTACGGCCGTCATGCAGATCCTCTTCCATCTCCGGCATAATCAGGGATGGATAAAACAAGGCAGTAAGCAACGCTTCGGTTTTCTTGTGGTATACGTTCGCGCTCTCAAACCCAGTGGGGACCTGTAGCACGGAGTTGAGAAGGGCGTCGAAATCTGGAAGTACGCCTTGACTTTCGGCCAATTCAGCCAATTCGGTGTGCCCAAGCGGTGCCGGCTTGATTTGCTTTTTCACATCACGATAGTTTTCGTAAACACCAGGACGCTTAAGCGTTTCGCGGGTAATGTCGGGCTTGGTACTCCCGAACATATAACCGATCTCTTTTTTCGTGGGGTAGGGGTTCTTAGACTTTCTCTTACCTGCGCGAACAGCTTCGAGGAGTCCCTGCGCTGCGCCGCCGGCCACCTCACTCTGAAGAACCGGAGCGAGATGATGACGGTAGTACTCCCCACGCGACATGTGCATATCGCGCCGCACAATGGCCTTCGGAACGAGTAGGAGCTTTTCTCCATCAGGCATCGGAAGCGAAGTGAAGTCGTGTTCCCATTCAAGCACATCCGGGTTCCATACGGGCCCACTGTCAACACCGTCTTCAAGGCGAATGCCCAGCATACTGGCCATCTGCTGCGTATACGCAATCAGTGGACCGCGAATGATATTGGTGGTGATATCTGAGACGATATCTTTATCTACGCCACCAATGAAAAAAGCCGTATCCTCAAGATCTTCAATGAGGCCGGACCTGGCAGCCTCGCTCTCCGCGAGTTTTTCAGCGAAATCCTGTCCCATTTGGCGACCGAACCCTCGTCCAGCGCTCTTCCCTCGCGAAATGCCGAGATGAGTTTCGTTGGGCTCGCTCAATCGTGACAGGAGAGCTGACGTCCTTCGCTTGTCACCCGCCTTCACTGAGTCCAGGACACTGTCGAAGAAAGTTGTGAGCATCCGCATGCAGTCCAATCCCCAGTCATCCTGAAGGTAGCGGATAGCACTTGGATCAACATAAGCTCGCAGGTCGTTCACAGTGTCCACATCGACAAAGTCAAGCGACCCCTGGTTGCGACCAAGACGGTAATACTCGGAAACCCTCACAGCAGCCCCCCGGCTACAGACAGTGTCACCCCAATTAGCCAGGAGTAGTGTGCCATGATCCAGGTCGCCAGCGACAGCATGCCTTCAGCGTTACGGTCCAGTCAGCGCACGGGTGCAGTGCCGACGGGTGGGGGCGCGCAGGGATCCGGCAGCACAGGCCGCTACAGTCAGCAGCCCCCCGTCGTTACCCGGGATGCCGAATGCACCCCTTCGGTGAATGTGCGGTGAGGCGGGCATCAGAGTGCACTAACGCCCCTCGGCAACTGACGCTGCCTACACAGGGAGCCAGATGGGGAGCCAGACGGGGTGGCTCGCTGCGGACACTGGCGGACTCACCCGGACCGCCCCACAACTGACGTACTGGCCAAGCAGGGGCCAGCGAGGGCCGACCCTCCGCCCCCAATTACCAATCCGATAAACGGATTGGTACGACCCGGTGAGCGGTTGGCGCACGTCAGAGGCCCGGTCCTCCTGTGGGATCGGGCCTCTGACGTCCTGTGAGTGTCTAACTGAGTGACTACGGCTCCCGTCAGGGTGGTGACTCGGGCCGTCTCTGGGCCGTCGCCGGTTCACGGCTCCTGTGGCCACGGGGTGGCCGTGGCAAAGATGTGATCCAGGGCTGTCAGGTAGCCCGCCATGAGCGGTGCGGGGCCGATCCGGCGCAGGTGCAGCAGAGGGGAGAGAGCAGGTGCGAGCCCATCAACCGGAGTCGTGACCAACATGTCGTCATCGGCTCGGACCAGGTCGGCCCGCAACTCTGGGTGCGCCACAACCTTGATGCCCGGGACCTCGAATAGCGATGGGAAGACGTCCGCTACCGTGGCCAGTCGCTTCGAGTCGGAAGCCGAGGCGGCCAAGCGGACGCGTACACCGGTCTCCGCCTTCTCGGTCAGCACCTTGCGGAGATCCCAGACGGCATCGGCGAGGAAGACCACGTTGGCAGACACGAGATCAATCACGCTTGTGGCGCCTAGCAGCGTCGCACGCCATAGGTCGTACGGGACTGCGCCACGGCTTGGGTAGCAGGCCAGCAACTCATCGCGTGGGCTCACACTGGAACGATGCCGCTCATCCAGCATCGGCCACAAGTAGTACGGATCGGTGCGGAGCGCCTTTGCCGCAGCATGAGCGTTGCGCGCATGCGGGGTGCGGGTAGTCGCGATCCACCGGTCGACACTCTTCGGATCGATCCCCAAGTGGGATGCCAGTCCCTCCACGGTGAGGTTAGCGGCGATCATTGCGTTACGAAGACGCTCGTTCGCCGGCGCATGGTCTTCTGTCAGAATTGAGGCAGGTCGATTCGACATGGCTAGGACTCCTTCGAATCGGTCGGGCCGTGTCCGCTCCAATCGGGCACGGCCCGCTTGCTGCTTGTTCAGTTACTCGCGGACTCATCCGGCTTCGCCCAACGCGCGACCGTGGCCCGTGGGATGCCTGTCAGCTCTTCGATGCGGCGGTAGGGGAGACCGACGCTGACTGCATCAACTACCGCGGGGCGCAGTTCGGCCTCCACCTGCCGGAGCTCCTTTGTCAGCAGGCGGCGACGCTCGCCGGGGCCGATGATCCGTCGCACTGCCTCCGCTCGCCGTTCCTCAGGGGTGGCACCGGACGCCAATGGGGGTGCACTGGTAGGGGTGTTGCGCCCAGATCGAGATTGCGGCGCTTCGGGCTTGCGCCGCTGCCTACTTCGTCGAGTGGACATGACTCGATACTCCACTGATGTCCCAAGTGGGACAATGCTTCCATCCAGAGACGCATATGCCAGTTCGGGACGAACATAAACGTGCTGGTGGGGGCGATGTCAGCCCTCTAGCAGGCTCTTCAGGGGAACCGCGCGGTAGAACTTTCCCTACTTCATCAAGGCTCGCTGCGCTCGCGGCCGTCCATGGCCAGCCGCGAGCGCCAACCATCCCTTGGCCGGGGCTTCGGCACCTGGTGACGCGGGTGAGCCCACCGCGCACCGCCGCCGCGATCCGGCCTTGTAGGGGGAAGACCTCAAGAGCCGTAGGACCTCAAACGCACGCACGGACACAAACACCCCATCAAGACCACAGACCCGAGCAGCCCCCAAAGGGGATCAATCCAAGGACCGAGGGCCACACATCAGCGGGGCGGCGCCGGGCGGCCGCCGCCCCGCTGCCTCCATGTCTCCGCCACCGGCTGCGTGGCGGCGTCCGCCCGTCACCACCCACAAGCGGCCAAAAACCCAGCACCGGGCCATAGGGCACAGGGGAGAGCCGCACAGCAGGTCACAGAAGCTTTGGGTTACCGAATAGGCCGGATCGCGGCGGCGGCACACAGCGGGCTAACCCACTACCCGTGGCCACGGCCCCAAGCCGGGATGGCCGACCCCCACAAGGCAGTGGCCGGCCCCCTGTCGCACGCCTCGAAGGCAGTAGGAAGACCACCCCCGGTTCCGCACCCGGGCAGGACCGACCGCCAGCCGAGCCCCGCGGGAGCTTCCAGCGCGCCGACACCGGAGCGCCCTGCCGACCGTGGACCACCACTCGCCGCGGTGAGCAGGAGGCGGGGAGAGGATGAGGTGGGGTGGGGGTGGGGAAGGTGGGGGCTGGGGCGGTCGGCTCCACGGCTTTAGGCAGCCACTTTGGGGCGAGCCTCTAAGATCATGGCCCCGATTCGGACCTTGCGGGCAGGT